>JBFHKI010000035.1:0-12566 GCA_041595415.1 Pseudomonadales bacterium
CCGATTATATTGAAGAAAGGCTCTATCAAGAGGATCCACTTTTGGCGGCTGGCCTTGAATACGGCATTGAATTCAATTGGGACAAAGCCTACGCTCTGGATGATAAGTTTGCTCCTGCGAAAGCTCTCCGGTTGCAGTTGCGTACAGCCGGGTTACTGTCGGGAATTTCCAGCGTACAGCGGTCTGTGGAAAGCAAAAACGTTATTCTCGCTGTACATATGGCAACCGACAAAGAGCATCTGACAAAAGAACAATCCAAGGTGTTCGAAAACATAGCTCCCTACCTGATGCGCTTGACCGAATGCGACTGGGTCAGTGACGGCCCCCAGATAAGCCTGCGCCAACTGGATATTTTTCGTCAACTACACAAAGGACTTACTCCCCGTCAAACTGCACACAGCCTTAATCTGCCCCTCCGCGCAGTAAATTTCCACATCAATCGTGTAACCGACTCGTTTAAAGTCAAAACGATTGCGCAAGCCATAGAACTGCTCGACGCGCATTGCGCCTTTTAAGTTTTTCTTCTTTTTAACCCCTGTCCTGCTAATGATTCGGCTTATTTATCAAACGCCTGATGCTTGGGCAAAAGTTGTGTTGTCCGACTTCAACACCTTTCTCAACGACCACGCGGCTGCCGAAAAAAAGGCGTCAGGGATGGCTTTATCAATGGCTCTCCACTTCCGCGACAGGGAGCGGCTGGTTACTGAAATGATTGACCTCTCTATCGAAGAGATGACGCACTTCAGAGAGTGTGTTCGCATGCTGCACGAAAGAGGATTGCAACTTCTACCAGACGAAAAAGACCTGTATGTAAACCAGCTGCGATCCCAGACTCGCACGGGTCGAGAAAAGGGGTTACTGGATCGCCTGCTCCTTGGCGGCATAATTGAGGCTCGCGGGGTTGAGCGGTTCGGCATGATCTCCGAAGCGCTGCCTGAAGGGGATTTAAAGGAATTTTATGCAGCTATCACTCGCTCGGAACAACGCCATAACAGTCTGTTTCTGGATCTGGCCCGTGAATATTTTACCGACGCAGATGTACAGTCGCGTTTGCAGCAGCTTCTTGAATTTGAGGCGGGTGTAGTTGAACAACTACCTATACGCCCTTTCCTGCACTAACCACTTTGATTTCAAAAGCTATACGCAAATACCTGCAACAGTACGCCGAGCCCGAAGCTGCCAGCGCAACACCACCGAACGATTGCTCCTTTGCTCACTGTCTGACCATACCGGTTTACGCCGAAACACCAGACTTTCTGAACCGACTCATCATTTGCTGGCCGTCCTATGCCAAACTACTGGTCATACTGGTCGTTAATCGGCCGGAAGTCTGTGACAAAATCGCTCTGGCGCGTGCGCAAGACAGCCTGGATACCATCCGGCAAATCCTGCCGGTGGTGACAGCCGAAAACAGCTTGTTAAGTTGGCGTAAAACCCACTCTTCGAAAATCTCATTTCTTCTGGTTGATCGCTGCACCCACCGACCAATACCAAACAAACAAGGTGTTGGCTTGGCACGAAAAATTGGTTGTGACATAGCATTAGGGCTATTTGCCGAAAAACACCTGATCACGGATTGGATACATACAACCGATGCCGACGCCCACCTTCCGGTAGATTACTTTGATCAAAAATTCCCGGAAGCGTCAGCTGCGGTATATCCCTGTAGATACCGTGAGGCAGCCCCGGATATTTTTTTCGCGACACAAATTTACGACCAGCGCAATCGGGACTACCAGAATCGATTACGCGCTGCCGGCAGTCCCTACGCGTACAACCCGACTGGCAGCCTTTTAGCCTTGCATTTGCCAAGCTATGCACAAGTTCGCGGTTTTCCCAAACGAGCGGGTGGCGAGGACTTCTATCTGCTCAACAAGTTGCAGAAGATCAACGGCGTCGCCCAGCTCGACAGCCGTCCGGTGGAACTGGAAAGCAGGGTTTCAGATCGTGTGCCCTTTGGTACCGGACCGGCAGTCGCCAAACTATTACATACCAAAACACCAGATGAAGAGCCTCTGTTTTACCACCCCGATTGCTTCAATATATTTGAACTGGGTCTGGCCAGCATGAGGAACAGCTCACCGAGTGACTGGCTCCGCTCCAAGATAATGCCCACTGAATTCAAGATGGCTCTAGGTAATCTGAATTTGCACGAGGCACAAAAACACCTGCAACCTCTTTTTGACAGCTCTACAAATGATGTACAAACCAGCCGGTCCTACCAGCAACATCTGGATCTCTGGTTTGATGCTTTCCAAACACTGAAAACAATCCATTATTTGCGCGACCATTTCTTCGGCTGTATCACTTACAACCAGTGGTTAGAGCGGAATGAAAACCAAGTGAAATAGACATATATGCCTTGAAGCTGCTAGTTTGCACCTTGTTAACACCTTGCCGAGCAGAGTCTGTGAACGAACTGACAACCATTGAACTATCCAAGGAATACCTGAAGTTTTCCGCAGCGCATTTCACGATCTTTTCTTCCACCGAAAGGGAAAGATTACACGGCCACAACTTTGCCATCAGCGCCAGCATAGTCGCTCCAGTCGGCCATAACGGACTGTGTTTTAGCTATGGAGAATTCAAACAGAAACTTCAGGATTTGTGCAGGCAGCTCGACGAATATCTGATCCTTCCCGGCCTTTCCCCCTATCTGGAAATCACATCCGAAGGGAACGAATATCTGGCAAAGTTCAACGGCGAAGTTATGCGCTTCTTATGCACCGACACTCTGGTTTTGCCCATCCGCAACACAACCGTCGAAGAATTTGCCAACTATTTGCTACATCAACTGCTCGAAGATAGTGCGATAAGAAAATACGGCATCCGTCAAATAGAAATCAAGGTCTCCTCCGGCCCTGGCCAATGGGGATCACGTCTTTGGCAGGCTGAGAGCATCACGAATGAGGTCAAAATTCATGAGTAAAACGATGGTGATCACAGGTGCAAGCCGCGGCATTGGTCTGGCCAGCGTTGAGTTATTTGCAAAGGCTGGATACCGGGTTATTAACCTTTCGAGAAATCCCGCCAATCCCGAGTGGGCTCAGCAAATCTACACGGACATGTCCCATCCGGAGTGGATTGAAGAGATCAGAGAGACGCTTCTGGATGCAGTAGGAGATTCTCAACAAATCAGCCTGATCCACAACGCGGCGCTCTTGCTGAAAGACAATATCCAGCAAGTCGATGATTTCGCCAAAGTTATGCAAGTCAATCTTATGGCCGTCCAGCAACTCAATGAGGTGTTACTACCTGAAATGAAGGCCGGATCCAGTATTCTCTATATTGGTTCAACACTTTCCCACAAAGCGGTAGCCAACACTCTGAGCTACGCAAGTTCAAAACACGCCATACTGGGATTAATGCGCGCGACCTGCCAAGACCTCTTTAATACCGGCATCCATACCGCCTGTGTTTGCCCCGGATTTACCGATACGGAAATGTTGCGCAACCACATTGGAGAAGACGAGGAAGTCATAAAATTGCTCGGCAGCGGCAACGCTTTTGGCCGTCTGGTTCAACCCGCAGAAATTGCCAGATGCCTGATGTTTTGTGCTGAAAACCCTGTCATTAACGGTAGTACACTGGATGCCAATCTGGGCCAGCTGGAAAACTAGCTGGTGCAGACCTCATCCCGAATTTGCAAATAGGGTTTAAGTTTCCAGACCAAGAGATAGACCAGAGGTGTATCCAGCAAGGCTGCAAAAAATTTGAATAAATAGTTGTTGAACATCAGTATCAGCAGTAAACCAAAGGCCATATCTCCACGCATGAAAGCCGCGCCGAAGGTCACCCCAACTACCGCAATGGAATCAACCATCTGGCTCATCATTGTGCTGAAGTTATTGCGTATCCACAGATGTTTGCCCCTGGTCAGGCGCTTCCAGAAGTGAAACAGTCGGACATCAATATATTGGGCCGCAACATAAGCCAACATCGAGGCAAAAACCGCGCCCGAGGTGGTAGCGTAAATAAGACCAAATAACTCTATAGAGCCGCTGGCCACACTGCCATTCGGCAATCCTACCTCTGCCGAGAGTGGTATGTTTTGCCAGGGCGGTTGAGACTCCAGCGATACAGCGGGCAAGAGCTGGCCAATATACAAAACGGCCAAAATAAAGAAATTCAAAACCAGCCCGACAGTCACCATACGGTTCGCCCGCCGCTTGCCATATAACTCACAGACAAGATCCGTACAAAGAAAGGTCAAAGGATAAGGCAAGACACCCACAGCCAACTGCATGGGGCCAAGCTGCACAAAGCGGGTGATGCCGATAACATTCAAAAGTGTCATCGAACAAATAAAAAAGCCGGCAAGTACCAAAAAAACCAGCTCCCGCCTTTCGCGTAAAGCTTCGGATATTTTTTCTGCTTGATCCAATTCCGGCTCCATCACCAGTAAACTGCTCCCGAACGGGCTTCGGTTTAATTACCCCGTTCAGTACGCAACGTAACCAGCTCCTCCGCGATAGTGGGATGTATCCCTATGGTTCGATCGAAATCGGCCTTGGTCGCTCCGGCGGTTATAGCTACCGCCACTCCCTGAATCATCTCGCCAGCATCTGGCCCTATAGCGTGTACACCCAACACCCGGTCGGTGTCCCGGTGTACCAACATCTTCAGAAAAATCCGCTCGTTACTATCGGTCAGCGTATGCTTGAGCTGTTTGAAGTCCGTCTGGTATACCTTCAAGGGTATTCCCTCTTCTACAGCCTGCTCTTCGGTCAATCCCACAGTAGAAAGGTTTGGTTGGGTAAACACAGCCGAGGGAATAAAACGGTAATCCAGATCAACCTCTTTCCCTTCCAGCCAATAATCAACCAGAGCCATAGCTTCGGCGGTCGCCACAGGCGTCAGAGGCATGCGACCAACCACGTCACCAAGGGCAAAAATGCCCGGTTCGGAAGACTGGAAATTTTTATCCACCAACACTTCTCCTGAAGGTGAAGTATTTATCTGAACCTTATCTGACCAGAGGTCTCGGGTTCTGGGAACTCGTCCCGTTGCATAAAAAACCTGATCGACATCCAGTTGCGTGTTGTCACTTAGACTCACCGATCGTTTAGCGTCGGTAGATAAAGCCACTGTTTCAACCTGAGTAGAAAGACGCAAATCAATGCCGGCATTTTCAATAACCTTAACCATTTGCTCACGCAAATCTCGATCAAATCCCCGCAAGAACAACTCGCCGCGATAAACCAGAGTTACAGCACTGCCCATGCCTTGCAAAATACAGGCGAACTCAAGCGCAATAAAACCACCACCGACGATTACCACGGAATCCGGCCGCTGGGGTAAAAAGAATATCTGATCCGACGAGATGCAGTGCTCCACACCCGGCACCTCGGGTAGAAATGGTTCGCCACCTACAGCAATCAAAATTCTTTCAGTCCGATATTTTTGTTCGCCAACACGGACAATATTTTTATCTTCAATAAAGCCGCGACCATTGATAATGGTGACACCGGCATTGTCCAAGAGGCGCAGGTAAATGCTGTTCAAGCGATTTATTTCCGCGTCCTTTTTCTGCATAAAGGCAGACCAGTCAAAGTCTCCTGCTGTCAGGTCCCATCCATACTGTTCTGCGTTGTGAAAATCGTGTGGAAAATGAGAGGCATAGACCATGAGTTTTTTGGGTACACAGCCGACGTTTACGCAAGTTCCGCCCCAGTGCGTATCCTCAATGATTGCTACTTTAAAGCCTTTCCCCGCGGCCGTTCTGGCAGCCCGAACACCGCCCGAGCCTCCGCCTATTACGATCAAATCAAAATTATCCAAGTGTTGTTCCTGCTGCTAGACTAACCGGCTTTTGCGCGATCAGATTCCCGAGATGAAGTTTATATATAGGCTCACATTCTGCCTGTTTGTTACATTTTTGTCGCTTAACATGGCTTCAGCTGATTACGTTGGCTCGGAGACCTGTACCAATTGCCACCAGGATGAGTGGCAGGCCTGGATGGGCAGTGATCATCAGCTCTCCATGGCCGTCGCTGACGAAACAACCGTGCTTGGCGATTTCAACAACCGCGAAATCCGCTACCGTGACATCCTAAGCCAGTTCCGGCAAAGGGATGGCAAATTCTACGTAACCACAGACAATGCCGACGGAGAACTGGAAGAGTTTCAGATAACCCATACTTTTGGGGTTTATCCGCTTCAGCAATACCTAGTCAGTTTTGCCGACGGACGCAAACAGGCATTAAATCTGGCCTGGGATACACGCCCTGAAAGTCAGGGTGGCCAACGCTGGTTTAACCTCTACACCGAGAATGACATTGAAGCGGGTGATCTTCTGCATTGGACGGCTTTTCCCTTCACCTGGAATACCAGCTGCGCGGGCTGCCATAGCACCAACCTGCAAAAAAATTATGCAATAGAAACCAACCAATTCCACACCACCTGGTCAGAGATAAATGTCGCCTGCGAAGCCTGTCACGGTGAAGGTTCCGGACATATGCAATGGTTGGAATCAGCAGATACCAGTATTGAAAATCTTGGTTTCCCATGGTCGCTGGAAACCGCTGGCGGCTGGGCCTTTACAGATGCAGAAAATCCCATTGCCACACGTATACCTGCTGACGCCTCCAGCCCATATGAACCTCAGGTTTGCGCCCAGTGCCATTCGCTGAGAAGTGAATTACAGACTTTCAGCGGCGACTACCACGATGCTTTCCAGCTAAGCCCAGTTGCAGAGCCTCAATATTATATCGACGGCCAGATCCGCGAAGAGGTTTTTGTTATGGGCTCATTTGCCCAGAGCCGTATGCACGATGCGGGGGTAACCTGTTCAAATTGCCATGACCCTCACAGTCTCAAGCTAATCGCCGAACCCAACCAGGTTTGTGCCCAGTGTCATATGCCCACAACTTACGACACTGCTGAACATCATTTCCATGAAGCAGGTTCCGCTGAAGTTCTCTGTGCGGATTGTCATATGCCCGCAAGCAATTTTATGGTGATCGATGCCCGTCGGGATCACAATATCCGCATTCCCAGACCTGATCTATCCTCCGAACTGGGAACTCCAAACGCCTGTAATCAATGTCATATAGATGAATCTGTCGAGTGGGCTACCGAACATTTCAATACCTGGTGGCCGGGACAAGAAGCCCACTACGCTCAATATCTGGCTAACACAGCCGAGAGCAACACAACAAGGTTGAGCCGACTTTTTTCGGTACTGTCAGAACCCGACACCAACGCTATAACACGCTACCGAATTCTTGAGGAAATCGCCCAGACCAACGCCATATCCGCATTTAACGCTATTCGCGGTTATACCCGCAGTGACTCAGTGGTTGAAAGACAGGGAGCGATAAATGCACTTTCGTATTTTGCTCTGGATCAGACCAGAGCAAATCTCTTTCCTCTGCTGGAAGACCCTCAGCTATCTGTTCGCCTTGCCGCAACCAAGCAACTTGCTGCATTGTCACAGGAACAGCTGACAGCCGATCAACAACAGACTTTACAAAAAGCTATATCAGAAGCCGAGCAAATACTTCAATCCCAGTTGGACTCCCCTGGTGCCGCCATGCAACTGTCCAACCTGTACGCCGCCAGTGGGGATCTGGACAGCGCCCTCGGCGCCATCGATCAAGCTTTACTCATTGCACCGAATTGGCTGCCAGCTTTGATGAACCAGGCATCCCTGTTGAGTAATAGTGGCAACGAAGACGGTGCTCGGGCCAGTCTCAGACGCGCCATTTCGGCCCATCCAAATCAGGGTGATCCCTATTACGCGCTGGCTTTATCGCAAATACGCACCCAAGAGCGTAATGCTGCATTGCTCAATCTTGAACGCGCGACCAATCTGGCTCCGGACAATGCTCACTACAGCTATGTCTACGGTATTGCCCTGTATGAATCCGGACAAGTTGATTCGGGTATAAATCGGATATTCTCTACCTATCAAGCCTATCCGACACAAACCTATATCGGATTGGCTGCAGCAAGTTATCAAATACAGCTCGGACTTTTCGAACAAGCCCGACAAACTGCCCAGTTACTTGCCGAACACGCATCCGAAAACCCTCAGGTTCAACAAATACTGCAATATTTGCAGCAAGCTCCGCAGTAGGTTGTTTACTGATGCCAACAGGACTTGACCGCCCTTCAATTTCACATGAAATATCAGCTTGCTTGCTGCTCACACAGCTGTGACAACCCCCTTCCAAAAGAGAGGACTCCCGTGAACGCAAACCTATTTGAATTATTTCGCCAGTGTTACTCACCACATATGGACAAAACTTTCCTTGAGCTACCATCCGGGGAGACATACAGTTTTGGTGATCTCGACGAGCTTTCCGCCCGCATGGCCGCTAATCTTGTTGCCAAAGGTTTACAAACAGGAGACAGGGTCGTTGCCCAGGTCGATAAAACAGCCGGAGCTGTCGCCCTCTATCTGGCCGTTTTACGCAGTGGTGGTATTTTTGTCCCTCTGAATAACGCCTACACGACTCCCGAGGTCGAATATTTTCTTGGCGATGCAACACCAAGACTGTTTTTTTGTCAGGAAAAGAATTTTGATCAACTGTCTACAATGGCTAATAAGTCAGGTGTCAAACAAACACTGATTTTGGGTTCTGATGCAACAGAAGCCTTTTGGCAAGAATCCCTGACTACTGCGCCCCTCCATGAAGTTGTGCATAGGGAGCCAACCGATCTGGCGTCTTTTCTCTACACTTCGGGAACCACTGGTCGCTCCAAAGGCGCTATGCTCAGTCACGCCAATCTCGCCTCAAACGCCAAAACCTTACATCAAATCTGGAAATTCGAGCCCGAAGACGTATTAGTTCACGCTCTGCCTATTTTCCATATCCACGGGCTTTTTGTTGCGCTTCACTGCGCCCTGTTAAATGCGTCCAAAGTGGTCTTTTTACCCAGTTTTGATCTGTCACAAATAATCGAGGCACTGCGTGGCGATGCCACCATTCTGATGGGTGTACCCACCTTTTACAGTCGTTTACTTGACTGCCCGGAATTTCAAGCCAGTGATTGCGACGGCATGCGCCTCTTTATATCGGGGTCTGCTCCCATGACAGAACAGCTACACGCTGCCTGGACAGAGAAAACCGGACACAAGATACTGGAACGCTACGGTATGACCGAAGCCGGCATGATTACCTCAAATCCCTATGAAGGTGAGCGAGTTCCAGGTACCGTTGGTTACCCTCTACCGGGTGTTGAATTGCGCATTGCCGACACAGAGGGCAAGGAAATCCCCCGAGGAGAAATCGGCTGTATCGAAGTACGCGGACCAAATATTTTCCGGGGTTACTGGCAAATGCCCGAGAAAACTGCGCAGGAGTTCCGAGCCGACGGTTTTTTTATAACCGGTGACCTCGGTCTGATGCAGGAGGATGGCAGAGTGTCCATAGTCGGCCGCGATAAAGATCTCATTATTTCCGGTGGTTACAACATATATCCGAAAGAAATTGAAGTACTGCTGGACGAATATCCCAGTGTTCTGGAGTCCGCCGTTGTGGGTGTACCCCACGCCGATTTTGGTGAATCTGTTATCGCCGCCGTTGTTGTAAAACCAGGGCAGCAACTGGCCGAACAGGAACTACTTGATTTTGTAAAGGATAAACTTGCCAAGTTCAAACGTCCTCGACGAATATTTATGGTAGACCAGTTACCCAGAAACACCATGGGCAAAGTACAAAAGAACCTACTCAGACAACTTTTTTCCGGTCAGGCTGAAAACACCTAATTCAGATATGGTCAGAGATTCACTCGAGGGATATGCGATAATCAATTGTTTCGCCCCAATACACACAGGCTTTAATCCGTAATGAAAAAATTGGCCTTTTGGTCGCCCTGGATTGCCAAATGGCGAAAGGGTTGGTCACAGGATATCCGCAGTGGAAGAAATCGTCTGTGCGCCTATTTCGATATGATCGTTTTTGATCACGGCTATACCCGTTATCTGTATCCCAACGGATCCTGGATATCTGATCAGGTTTTCCGCCAGAATCACCCACCACCTCTAATGGTAAAAAAAGCCGCACAACAGGGAATCGAAACCGTTGTGAATCTCCGTGGCACCAACGAATTTGGCAGTAATCTCCTGTCCGCCGAGGCCTGTGAAAAATACGGTTTGAAGTTGGTCTATTTTCGCGCGCTCTCCCGCGCTGCCCCTTCCAAGGAAATGCTGCGAGGCGCAGCCGAATTATTCGAACAAATCCAGTACCCTGCTCTTTTCCATTGTAAATCGGGTGCTGACCGTGCCGGACTTATGTCAGCTCTCTACTTGCTAATTCACCTGAAACGTCCTGTTGAAGAGGCTCAAAAGGAGCTCAGTTGGAAATATGGCCACTTCAAAAATGCCAAAACCGGTATTCTCGACTTTTTTCTCGAAACCTATGCAGAGGCGCACAGACAAACCGGAATAGACTTCATGCAATGGGTTGAGCTGGAATACGATCCGGAACAACTCAAGAAAAATTTCAAAACCAAAAGCGGAGCAAGTTTTATTGTTGACCGCATCCTTCGTCGCGAATAAGTCCTGTGTCTGATACATACCAACCTAACACCTCAAAACTACTGTCCAGAGTTTGGCAGGATTATCTAAAAAGCCGTGCATTCTGGGTCTTTCTGGCCGCGATCCTTATGGCGGTTGATGGCGGGTCCGTCGGTCTGTTGACTTATTACGTCAAACCCATGATCGACGATGTCTTTATTGCCAAAGACGCCAGTGCCATAACACCTATCGCCAGTATTCTCTTCGGTATATTTGCTGTCAGAGCCGTTGCTTCCTTTGCACAACGCACTCTGACCGCGGGTATTGGTTTACGCGTGGTTGCCGATATGCAAAAACATCTGGCAGCCCACTTGATGACTCTGGACAGCCAGTTTTTCAGCAAAAACTCACCCGGTAATCTGATTGAACGGGTTCGGGGAGATACCCAGACCATTCAAACCACCGCCAGTAACGCCCTGATTATCATAGGCCGTGATTTTGTCACTCTGATAGCATTGATTGTTGTCGCCCTAAGCATCGACTGGAAGTGGACCCTGGTCGCCTTTATCGGTCTTCCCGTGCTCGCCCTGCCGGTTAATTTACTGCATAAACTAGTTCAGCGTGCCACATTAAAATCTCGCCTCGCCGCCGCAGAACTCAGCACCCGCCTGGACGAAATATTCCACGGTATAAAAGCCATCAAGGCAAACCGTATGGAGCAGCACGAAGCAGATTTGGCCAAACAGGGTATCGAAGATTTTTGCCACCGGACTTTCCAGTCAGAACAGGGTAAAGCCGCACTACCTTCCATTGTCGACCTGATAGCAGGTCTGGGATTTGTTGCGGTGATGGTCTACGGCGGACAAGAGATTGTCGAAGGCAACAAAACCCTGGGAGATTTTATGGCGTTCTTTGCCTCCCTCGCCCTGCTCTTCGATCCCATTCGCCGTCTTGCCGGCGTCGGAGGTCAACTTCAGGCCGCAGCCGTCAGTCTCGATCGTATTTACGAACTACTCGACGAACGTCCCAAAATTCGCGATAGCGAGAAGGCCACCCCGCTGGCAAATGCCCGTGGAGATATCGAATTCAAAGATCTGCATTTTAGCTACAACCCCGACCAACCTGTTTTAAATGGCCTGAATCTACGCGCCGAGGCCAGCAAGATTACGGCCATTGTCGGCCATTCAGGTGCTGGCAAAAGTACCCTCTTCAACCTGCTTTGCCGCTTTGAAGAGCCCGACAGGGGCACCCTGAGTATCGGAGGACAAATGCTCCCGGACATACTGATGTCCGACCTGAGGGACAATATTGCCCTGGTCTCCCAGGAAACAGCTCTTTTTGATGAGAGTATTTACCAGAATATTTCATGCGGTCGAACCGACCTCAGTGAAAGCCAGGTTCTGCAAGCGGCACAAATCGCTTTGGTAACCGACTTCACCGAAGAATTACCCGAAGGCATACACAGCCCTGCGGGACCTCGTGGCTCCAACCTCTCTGGCGGTCAACGGCAACGAGTTGTAATCGCCAGAGCCCTGCTTCGCAATGCACCTATCCTGTTACTGGATGAGGCAACCTCGGCTTTGGACAGCAAGACTGAAGCACGTATCCAGCAGGCAATGGATAACATATTGCAGGGTAAAACTGCCATGGTAATTGCCCACAGACTGTCAACGGTTCGCAAGGCTGACTGCATCTATGTTATGGATGAAGGCCGGGTCGTGGAACAGGGTAAACATGAAGAACTGCTTGCTGCAGGTGGCGCCTATGCCGCCATGCTCTCCAGTCTGAAGGACTGACCTCAGGGAGCTGCTGTAACTGTATCGTTTGAAGATGCGGTTTCGGGCAGCAAGCGCAATAACTCCGGGAAAAAATCCGAATCCTCCGCAGCTATCCAGCTAGCAAATTCTTGGGGAAATGTCGTCCTGAATATCTCCAGCTCCTGAACAGCCTGCGCCCTGTTTCCCGCATAAGCGCGCGCAAGGATCTGATTGTAGAGCGCCGTAGCGGTCAGGTTTTCATCTTCTGCCGCCAGAGTGAAATTAATAACCGCCTGGTCATAATCTCTCTCCAAAATATTCAGCAAACCCAAATTTAATTGGAC
>JBFHKI010000036.1:0-12251 GCA_041595415.1 Pseudomonadales bacterium
AGTAAAACAAAATCGAATTGCGGTGATAAGCCAACGTTTCGCTCTTATCTGCTTGCTTGGCATCTTGCTCCTGCCTCTAATCCCGATCCTGATTTGGGGCTTTGGTTCGGAAAAGTTTCTGCTTTCCGGTGAAGCTTATCTCTACCTCGTTCCCAAAGGAGTTTCCTTTGATCGAGGACTTTTAACGCCAGAAGTACGTTTGGCTGGATTTGTAATCAGCATGATCCCTATGACCGTGGTGATCAGTGGCTTGTGGCAATTGAGAAAGCTTTTTATCCGATTTTCCAAAATGGAGGTTTTTTCATGCGGGACAGTGCGACAGATGCGCCTCGTGGCGCTGCACCTTATTGCTATCGGTACAATTATGCCTATGTCTGGCGCCCTGATGTCCTTGGCTACCAGCTTCTCCAACCCTCCCGGCTTACGTGTTATTTCAATCACTTTAGGAGGTGGAGAACTGGTTTCCCTTTTTATCGGCGCGGTGTTTCTGGCCATATCCTGGGTATTGGTTGAAGGTAAAAAGCTAGCCGACGAAAATCAGCAATTTGTGTGATTCCATGGCTATTCAAATAAATTTGGATCTAATGCTCACTTCCCGCAAGAAAAAATCCAAAGATCTGGCCGAATACGTTGGCATTACCGAACAAAATATTTCTCTGATCCGATCTGGTAAAGTCAAAGGCATACGCTTTTCAACTCTGGAAAAAATTTGCGAATATCTGGATTGCCAGCCGGGGGACCTGCTGGTTTATAAAACGGGTCAAGACTGACCACGCCTCTTGAAAAGCCCTCGACAGGGGGCTTTAAAATTGGCGGCAAATCTAATATAGAGACTCGATATAAAGGGCGACATCACGAATCTGTTGGTCGTTCAGGATACCTTCCCAAACTGGCGACTGACCTTCCCGGCCCTTGGAAATAACATCGTAGACTGTCGCCCTGTCGTGGCCGTAGAGGCTGATATCATCCAGAAGACTGGGTGCACCATACCAATCTACCTGCCCGGCAAAATCATAACCGTGGCATTCGGTACAAACATCCATCATGGTGCCCTCAGCCCGTGCAATAACCTCAGCAGGTACAGACTCTCCTCGTAAATGGGCTACATAGTCGGTCAAATCACTCAGCAGCTCTTCGCTGTAACCGGTACCTGACTCACCATAGGCCGGCATCTGAGAAAAGCGCGACTTTTCGTGTCCGGAACGTATGCCATATTTAATTACGTAAGCCATGGAAGCCGGATCCCTGCCCCAAAGCGTTTCCTCGTCAGTCAGATTAGGCACACCTGGCATACCAGTGGCATCCGCACCGTGACAAGCAACACAATTCTGCCCGAACAGCTCTTCACCGGAAGCCAGGGCTTCGGCATAGAGTCCGGGTTGAGATTTAACCTGCTCAAAATCAAGGTCTAACACTTCCCATTCCCATTGAGCAAAACTATTGGAAACAAGCAAAAGCAGCAAAGGAGCCAACCAAAAGTACCTATTTCGCATTTACGCAACCCCACAAAAAATCTTGAATTTGCATTCTGCGACTGATTTGGAAAATCACCCATGATGTATATCAAAGAAAAGCCGGAGCAGAGCTCCGGCTTGAATTGTGTAAAAGAATTGCAAATTCTCGCGGCTGTACTACTCTTTAGTGAGTCTGCGCCAACTCGGAAGGGCTGGCCTGATAGACTTCAATATTTACACGTCGATCCCGGGCATAGGCCTCATAATCTCCCAAACTGGCTTCCGACTCAGCCGCTCCGTGGTAATAGACCTTGACCCGCTCTTTGGCAATACCCTTTTCGTATAGCGCATTTGCGACAGACAAGGCCCGATATTTGGCCAATACGTTATTGTATTCCTCAGAGCCGCGAGGGTCCGCATGGCCGTCCAGACGCACCGTCAGATTGGGGTTGCGCTGCAGGTACCCCACCAGCATGTTGATTCGCGTCTGGTCGTCCTCTTGCAGGCTGTCCTCTCCGGTACGGAACAACATCTGGAACTCAAGCCGAGTTTGATCATTTGCCGCTACAAGAGAATTCAGTTCGGACTCGAGAGAGGCAATCTGGGCATTCTGCCTTCGTAACTCTGATTCAAGACTCTGGTTCTCTGTAGTGGCTTTATAAAGGGCCTGCTCAGTTGTGGGCAAAGCATCGGCCTTTTCAAATTGCTCACCCAGATAAACGCCACCCAAAGCGCCTAAAATAAAACCAACCGGCCCGGCCGCCGCCAAACCGGCGATAGCTCCACCATTAAAGGCCAGCCCCTGTTTAAGTTCGGTCAGGCCTTCACCAGCAAAAGCTGTTGTGCTGATTAGGGGGCTGGCTGCCAAAGTCAAAATGGCCACAAAACGACTGATAGTTTTCATCTGTTATTCCTCATGTCTGTTGTCTGCTAGAGATATTTCCAGGCATTTCTGCCTTGCTGTGGCGACATTTAAGAAAAACAATAGGTTCAGCTAAGGGGCAAATAGGTTATTCCCCGGAACAAAAGTGATGAAATGTGGCGGAGTGGAAGAAACCGGTACTCAGAAAAAAAGCAGCTTGATGACAAAGGCAACCAAAACGATATTCAGTACCCGGGTAATCAGTTTTTCACCCCTGTTAACAGCCATATTGGTGCCTATCCAGGCGCCTATTGAATTCCCGAGCGCCAAACACAGACCGGCAATCCACAACACCTCGATCTGTGAAGCGTAAATTGTCAGGGCAACCAGTGTGTAGAACATCACAATAAAGACTTTGTGCATATTGACGCGCACCAAGTCCAAGCCCATCACCCGATGCAACACGGGCATCAACATAAACCCCACACCAATCTGGATAAAACCACCCCAAAAGCCGATGGCCAGCATGCAGAGATGACCCAAAACCAACCTTTTGGTTGAAGTATTACCCACATCTGTATGTGGTTTTTTGGGAAGCGACATAACAACCATAACGCCAATCATTACCAGCGCCAGAATGCGGTCGAACCACTCTCCATTGAGCTGCACACCAATCAGGGCTCCAGCTATCGCACCGGGAGTGGCCGCCAAAGCCAAGCTGAGACTGAGCCTGAAATCGGAGAAGCCGCGCTGAAAGAAAGCTGCAACCGCTGAAATATTCTGGGCCAAAATGGCAATACGGTTGGTACCGTTCGCCACCGGGCCAGGCATACCCATAAAAAGCATTATGGGTAGGGTGAGTAACGAACCCCCGCCAGCCAAAACATTCAACCAGCCGGCAAAAACGCCTACAAAGGTAAGCAGGGGGAAATACCAAAACTCCATTTGCATCCCGCCGGGTTCGCTTGTGTTATTGGGCGTCGCGAAGAAAGGTCGGCTTGTTTGCCGTCGATTCCGACTCGCTATAGGAATAGCCGTCGAGGTTAAAGTCGCGCAGCTGTTCCCTGTTTTCTACCCGGTTTTGAATAATCCAGCGACTCATCCGACCCCGTGCTTTTTTGGCAAAAAAACTGATTACTTTGTACTGACCCGATTTGCAGTCTTTAAAGACCGGAGATATCACCTCGGCTTTAAGCTGTCTGGGCCGCACCGCTGAAAAATATTCATTGGAAGCCAGATTCAACAGCACCGAGGACTGGCTGCGCACAAGCTGATCGTTCAACGCTTCGGTAATTTGATCACCCCAAAACTCGTACAGATTTTTGCCGCGCTCGGTAACCAACTTGGTACCCATTTCGAGGCGGTAGGGCTGTAGTAGATCCAAGGGCCGCAGCAGGCCGTATAGCCCGGACAGGATGCGCAAATGCTGCTGGGCATAGTCGAAGTCTGACTCGCTGAAATCTTCGGCCTCCAGCCCCTGATAAACATCTCCCTTAAAAGCCAGGATAGCTGGGCGGGCATTTTCCCGCGTCGATTGTTCTTGCCAAGTCAGATATCGACCAAAATTCAAATCGGCCAATTTGTCACTGATGCCCATCAAATGAGCCAACTCCGGCGGCGACAGCTGACGCAACTGCTCAATAAGTATTTTGCTCTGCTGCATAAACTGGGGTTCCGATACAGCCTGGACACTGTAACTGGATTCATAGTCGAGAGATTTTGCAGGGGAAACCACTATTAACATTCTGTTCGCGCTTTGGTTGGATGTGAGAGGCGGGCTATTATAGAGAGGATTACCTGTGGAATCCGGCGAGGAATTTTAATGAGGTCAATTAGTCTTTTAAAAGTTGGGATAGTGGCACTGATTACCAGCGGTATTGCCGCTTGTGTGGTTAATCCGGTAACAGGCAAACGCGAACTTTCCATTGTGCCCGCCTCACAAGCCGTTGAAATGGGCATCCAGCAATATGAACCTGGCCAACAGTCCCAAGGTGGCGTTTATTATCTCGACCCGGATTTGAATGATTACATAACCCAGGTCGGCAACCGTCTGGCCTCTGCTTCGGAAGTCTATTATTTGCCCTATGAATTTGTAGTGCTGAACAACGGTGTTCCCAATGCCTGGGCACTACCGGGCGGCAAAATAGCCATAAACCGTGGTCTGCTGGTTGAGCTGGAAGATGAAGCCCAGCTCGCAGCAGTACTGGGGCATGAAATTGTGCACGCCGCAGCCAATCACGGTGCCAGCCAAATGTCGCGCTCGACTCTGCTAAATATCGGCTTGATGGCCGGGAGCGTGCTGACACAGGACTCCCAGTACAGCGACCTGATATCCCTCGGCTCCCAAATTGGCAGCGCTGCCTGGATGGCGAGTTATGGCCGGGATGACGAGCTGGAAGCAGACGAACACGGCATGCGCTACATGTCCATTGTCGGCTATGACCCACAGGCCGCAGTGGAACTGCAGGAAACCTTTGTGCGTCTTTCGGAAGGCAGTTCCAGTGACTTTATCAGCGGCCTTTTTGCCAGTCATCCACCTTCGCAGCAAAGGGTAGATGCCAACCTTGCCCACGCCGCCAACCTCCCAGCCGGAGGTATACGTAACCGTGAGCAATATCAACGCGCCATTGCCCAAATTGTTGCCGACCAGCCCGCTTACGATGCGCAGGAAAAAGCCACCGCTGCCCTGAATAACAAAGATCCCGATTTGGCCCTGAAGTATCTGGATGATGCCGTTCGTCTGCAACCGGATGAAGGCCAATTCTGGGAACTGCGCGGTCACGCCTGGCAAATGAAGAACAACCTGGCAAACGCTGAAACGGCGTTCGGCACCGCCATTGAAAAAAACCCCAATTACTATCAACACTGGCTGGTGCGCGGGCTGTTGCGTAAGGAGATGGGTAAAAACCAGCTAGCTGAGGCCGATCTGCAGCGTGCCGAAGAACTCCTCCCCACCAGCACCAGTTCCTATGCATTGGGTGAACTGGCCGAGGCCCGTAACGATATGGAAACCGCCATGGCTTACTACAGCTCGGTAGCCAGCAGTGGCGGCAGTATGGGCCAACTCGCCAGTAGCAAAATCGTGCGCTACGATCTGCCCACCAACCCTGCCAAATATATTGCCAGCGGTTTGGCGCTGGACGATACCGGCAGAATATTGGTTGTGGTCCGCAATGACTCCGGTGTCGCCGTTAAAGGTGTTCGAGTCAGGTTGATTCAAACCAGCAACGGCCTCTATAAAGATTTCAGTTTTTCGGGCACTTTGGATACCGACCAGCAGGCGGCCCAGAATACAGGCATAGTCGCCGATCCCTCTCTCTATCAGGTGCAAGTAGTCGCCGCAAACCCGGATTAATGCTATGGATCTTGTCGCTCAGTCGGTTTATGAATATTGGTTTGGCAGTGAAGCACTGACCCCCGCGGTCACGAAATCTCGTTCACAGCTCTGGTGGCAGGGGTCGGCCGATATTGACTTCGACATTGAACGCCGTTTTGGCAAACTGGTTGAGGTAGCCGGCAAAGGGAGTTTCACCAACTGGATGGATACTCCGGCTTCAGCCATTGCCCTGATCGTGCTCAACGACCAGTTTCCGCGCAATCTCTATCGCGGCTCGGGTAAGGCTTTTGCACAAGATCATCTGGCTCTGGGTTATGCGCAACAGCTGGTGCACTCTGCCGAATTTTCCGGACTACATCCATTGGAAAAAACCTTTTCACTTATGCCCTTTGAGCACAGTGAAAATCTGGAGAATCAGGAGTTTTGTGTAGCGCAATTTGCCCAATTAGTAGAATCCGTCGATCCCGAGTGGCAACAAAGTATGCAATCCTTTTATCAATACGCTCTTGACCATCGCGATATCGTGCGCCAATTTGGCCGTTTCCCGCACCGCAACAAGGTGTTGGGAAGAGAGTCAACGCCCGAAGAGACTGAATATCTCACATCCGGTGGCCGACGTTTCGGCCAGTAGAATCAACTATCCTTTTTGCGAAACTGCTTTTTCATTTCCTTGAAAGTACTGTGCCGCACGTCCACACCCTTGACGGTATAGATCAGATGTTCGGCCATATTTTCCACATGGTCACCGATACGCTCCAGCGAACGCAAAGCCCACATTACATTTAATACTGTGGAGATTGAGCGGGGGTCTTCCATCATGTAGGTGATCAGTTCCCGTGTAGCGGATTGCTGCTCTTCTTCAACAATTTTGTCCTTGCGGGCAATGGACAGGGACAGGTCAGCATCCAGACGCCCGTAGGCATCCAGCACCTGCCGCAGAATCTCGGCAACATACTGGGAAACGTAACGAAGCTTGGAACGGCCGATAGAAGAACCCACACCGGATTCTTCACTGATAGAAATGGTCAGCTGCGCAATCTTGTGGGCTTCATCACCAATTCTTTCCAAGTCCTGAATGGACTTACTAATACCCAGAACCAGCCGAAGATCGGAAGCGGTTGGCTGACGCATGGCAATCAGGCGCACACAGAGTTTATCGATCTCGATATCAAACTCATCGACCTGCTCTTCGTTTACCAGAACGGCATTGGCCAACTCGGTATCCATTTCCAAAAAGGCGTCAATAGCATTGTTCAGCTGCTTCTCAACCAAGCCACCCATCTCCAGCATTTTGCCGACGAGGTTGCTTAGCTCAACGTCGAACTTTTGAAAGATATGCTTTTCAGAGGTTAATAAATCGGGTGCCATAATCCTGTTCCTGGAGATTAAATACCAATATCAATGCATATATTGTGCATCTATTGAGTATATACATCAATGCTTAACCAAAGCGCCCCGTAATGTAGTCTTCGGTCAACTGGTGTGATGGGTTTGTAAAAATGGTTTCGGTGGCACCCACTTCGATAAGTTTTCCCAAATGGAAATAGGCCGTCCGCTTGGAAACCCGTGCCGCCTGCTGCATTGAGTGAGTAACAATCGCAATCGTGAAATTACTGCTCAATTCGTTAATCAGCTCCTCGATGCGAGCTGTAGCAATAGGATCCAGCGCCGAACAGGGCTCGTCCATCAAAATCACTTCAGGCCGGATAGCAATGGCTCGAGCAATACAAAGGCGCTGCTGCTGCCCACCGGATAAGCCGGTACCGGGTTGATGTAGACGATCCTTGGCCTCCTCCCACAAACCCGACTTGCGCAAGCTGGTTTCGACAATCTCATCCAGATCGGTTTTATCGGCGGCCAAACCGTGAATCTTTGGGCCGTAAGCAACATTTTCGTAAATGCTTTTAGGGAAGGGGTTGGGCTTTTGGAACACCATGCCAACACGAGCCCGCACTTTCACCGGATCCATGCTCTTTTGGTAGATGCTTTCACCATCCAACTCGATATCACCGGTAACCCGGCAATCGGGAATGGTGTCATTCATGCGGTTAAGGCTGCGCAAGAAAGTTGACTTGCCACATCCGGAAGGGCCAATCATGGCAATAATTTCTTTGTCGGCTATATCCAGATTAACGTCAAAAATTGCCTGCTTGTCTCCATAAAAGACATTGACGTTGCGCATTACAAAACGCGGATTTTTAACAAAGGGTTTACCAACGGTTTTGTAACCCTGTTCAACTTCAAATGAACTCACGTCCAATCTACTCCTGATTTCGTAAAACTTGTCGCTGCACCACAGCAATAGCGGTGTAACACTACCAACGCCTCTCGAGCCGGCGACGTAACATGACGGCCAGACCGTTCATGGTAATAAGGAAGGCCAAAAGTACCAGTGTTGCTCCCGATGTCTTCTCCAGGAAGGCCCGCTCCGGACTGTCGGCCCACAAAAATATCTGCACCGGTAAAACCGTTGCCGAATCAGTCATTGAGTTTGGCACATCGACAATAAAGGCAACCATACCAATCATCAGCAAAGGAGCGGTTTCGCCCAGCGCCTTGGCCATGCCAATAATGGAACCGGTCAAAATACCCGGCATCGCCAGGGGTAACACATGGTGCAAAATAGTTTGGGTATGTGATGCACCTACACCCAGTGCGGCCTCACGGATGGAGGGCGGTACTGATTTAAGCGCCGACCGGCTGGCGATAATAATAGTTGGCAAGGTCATCAGGGCCAGCACCAACCCGCCCACCAGGGGCGCAGATCGCGGCAGGCCAAAAAAGTTGATGAAAATAGCCAAGCCTAGCAAGCCGAAGATAATCGAGGGTACTGCCGCCAAATTATTGATATTGAGCTCGATAAACTGGGTGAGGCGGTTTTTGGGAGCAATCTCTTCCAGATAGATCGCCGCGCCAACGCCCAGAGGCGCTGAAAGCAGCAGCGTTACAAACATGGTAAGCAGAGAGCCAACCGCAGCGCCCAAAATGCCGGCCTGCTCCGGATCGCGCGAATCCCCGTTTTGGAAAAACGATTTATTGAAGACCAGTCGCAAATCACCACTGGCTTCCAGATCATCCAGCCAGGCAATTTGATTGTCCTTAAAACGGCGTTGTGATTCCGGCAGATCGCGATCAACATAACCCTTGTGGAAAACATCCACATCATCGTCAGCAATCAGCCAGACGGTCTGAACAGTGTCTACCAGGCCCGGATCAGCTTCCAACATATCCTGTAACTGGTACACCGAAGCAGTACTGACCAGACCTCGTACCAAGCGACGATCTGTCCGGCCGGTAACTTCCGGAAACCGCTCGTAAATCGCCAACTGAAGTACGCGGTCAAAGTCGGCGCGTCGCATATCCTCAGCAACAGGGTTTTCAGGCAACCCCATTTCCAGACTATCGAAATTTATTTCCAGCCGAATCTGGGTTTGCACAAAAGCTTTATAACCCTTGGCGGTAATGTCGGCAAAAAGCAAAAATACAGCTGCCAACCCCAAAAAAATAGCTATTCGGCCATACCACTGGAAACGGGCTTCGGCTCGATATCGCCGTTGCAGGGACAGGTTGACCCGTTCGGCAATAGAATCGGGTAAGGGTTTTTTATTACTCATATTGCTCCCGATACCGGTTTACTACCCAAAGGGCAATGGCATTCAACACCAGGGTAACCAAAAACAGGATCAACCCCAGTGCAAAGGCTGCCAGAGTTTTAGGGCTATCAAACTCCTGGTCACCAACCAGAAGAGTAACGATCTGAACCGTTACAGTGGTTACCGACTCCAAAGGATTCATCGTCAGATTAGCTGCCAACCCGGCGGCCATAACCACAATCATGGTTTCGCCAATAGCTCGGGACACCGCCAGCAATACACCTCCCACAATACCGGGCAAAGCTGCGGGGATGACCACCCGGACAATGGTCTCGGATTTAGTCGCACCCAACCCGTAGGAGCCGTCACGCATGGATTGTGGCACCGCATTGATCACGTCGTCAGACAGAGAAGAAACAAAGGGGATAATCATGATGCCCATCACAGCACCTGCTGCCAGGGCACTCTCGGATGAAGTGGCCAATCCCAGAGATTGTCCCCAGTCGCGAATAGCTGGCGCCACCGTCAAGGCTGCAAAAAACCCGTAAACCACTGTGGGAATACCAGCCAGGATTTCCAAAAGAGGTTTCGCAATACTGCGCAACTGGTGGCTGGCGTATTCCGACAAGTAAATAGCCGAAAACAATCCGACAGGAACCGCCACACACATGGCCATAAAGGATATTTGCAATGTGCCCAGAAACAGCGGAATGGCACCAAAGCTGCCAGAGGCTCCCACCTGATCTTCGCGAATCGCGGTTTGGGGGCTCCAGTGCAAACCAAAAATAAAATCAAAGAAGGGTACGGTTTTGAAAAACAGCATTGCTTCAAACAATACCGAAAGCAGAATACCCAGAGTGGTCAGAATCGCCACCAGAGAACAGCATATAAGCACGGTGCGAAAAATGGTTTCAACGTGGTTACGCGCCCGCTTGCTGGCACGGATTTGCAGCCAGGCCATCAAGCTACCAATAAAACCAACACCCAAAACCAATACCATCCGCCAGTTCTGGCTCTGCTCTCGCAACTGGTTCAGGTAAGTTGCTGCCTCTTGCTGCACCTGGTCATCGCTGCTTAACACACCAGTAGATATATTCTCGATGGTATTTATTAACAACCCGCGCTGGACATCATCTTCAGGTACCACCTCTGCTGGCATCGAATTCAGAGTCAGCTGTTGTAATACTTCCTGTTCAGAGAATTGCCATATAGACAATAAAAACAGCGCTGGCAGCAAAAACCAAAGCGCTACCATAGATCCATAATAGCCGGGCAGAGAGTGCAAGGCACTAACCCCACCCTGAGCTCCGGCTATGGATCGGGATCTTTTCAGACCCAAAAAATATGCGACCGCACTGAAAACCAGCAATGCGGATAAAAGCGATGTTGAATCCATTTTTAGTTTAGATCCGAGCCCCTGTTGTTGATGTTAGAAAGGCCCGGATTGTGGCCCTCAATTGTTACAGCTGCATTGCCTTCATCGATACGGCATCCGACCGAAAGCTCTCTCTCTCTTCTTCTGGCATCGGTATCAAACCGCGATCCGTGAGATAACCCTCATCTCCCCATGCCCGCTCCGATGTAAATTCATCTATGAACTCCTGTATACCAGGCACTACAGCAGCATGTTGCGCCTTTACATAGATATAGAGAGGACGGGAAACACTGTAAGAGCCATCGGCGATAGCGTCAAACTCCGGTGCAACTCCTTCAACCAAATGCCCCTGAACCGAATCGCTGTTTTGATCCAGGAAGCTGAATCCGAAAATACCCATAGCCTCACTATTTGCGTTCAGCTTCTGCACGATCAGGTTGTCATTTTCTCCTGTCTCTACATAAACGCCATCTTCTCGTATCGAATGCGCCAGAGCGACAAAGATATCATCCCCGGACACGCCCGAATCAAGCATGGAAACTTTGTCACTAAGACCGGTGGAATTCATCATGGCCAAAAGCGCATCGCCCTCGGCATTTTCAAAGGCAGCAATCAAGGGGAAACGTGCCGCGCCGACTTCCATTACCAATTCCAAAAAGGCATCACGAGTGCCGGAAGTTGGCGGTGGGCCAAGAATCTCGATTACCCGGTTTGGCAGAGATGCATTGATTTGGTTCCAGTGGGTATAAGGATTATCGATCAATTTGGTCCCCGTGGCATCGGGTACCTTGGCCGCCAATGACAAAAAGATCTCATCCAGAGTCAAGGCTAAAGGTGGATGATCATAGCTACTGGCAATTACCACGCCGTCGTAACCGACCTTGATTTCAACAATCTCGGTTACACCATTAGCGTGACAATCATCTAACTCGCTCTGCTTGATACGTCGCGATGCATTGGTTATATCGGCATATTCTGTGCCAACTCCACCGCAAAACTGTTTCATACCCCCGCCAGTACCGGTAGACTCGACCTTGGGGGTCGGGTAATCGGTAATGCGACCGAAACGCTCGGCAACAACTGTAGTAAAAGGATAAACCGTCGAAGAACCCACTACACTAATCTGATCACGCGCCGCAAATGCCAGTGAAGGTAGAGTTAGTAGCGAAATAACAAGAAAGGAAACACCAGTTTTCTGAAGTAATTTCATGGTTGGAATCTATGCTGATTAAGATTGGCCGACAGTTTATTAAAGAAAAATGACAGTAATATGAAAAATGTCATCTTCAATGCTTTCGGGGGAAGATAAAACATCATGATTTTGCAAAAACTGGCAAACCTTGCCGCGGTCATCAATCAGCTGGTTGGCAGAACCATTGCCTGGCTCACACTCTTTATGATGTTGACCACAGTAGCTGTTGTTCTGCTTCGTTATGTTTTTCAGGCTGGCAACCTCATTATGTTGAGGGAGTCGGTGATCTATATGCACTCCGCCTGCTTTTTATTAGCCGCTGGCTGGACGCTGGGTCGCAACGGCCATGTCCGGGTGGACGTTTTCTACCGGCGCTGGTCGGCCAAAGGCAAAGCCTGGGTCGATGCCATCGGTACACTGGTCTTCCTCTTCCCCATG
>JBFHKI010000037.1:0-12202 GCA_041595415.1 Pseudomonadales bacterium
ATTTCAGGAGCTTCAAACACCAAATCCTGCTTAACTTCCGCTTGGCCCGGTTCCTTTCTCTCAATCGCCGCATCAAAATCGGCGAGCAGGTCACTGGACTCTGATTTGGATGTGAGTGAGCCTTGCCCAGCGGTAAACACATCCGCCAGTGATTGCGAATCGGCTTCAACCTCTGTGCTCTCGCGACGGGAGTCAGCTCTGGCAGAATTTTCGGTATCCCTGCGCTTTGCCTCTTCGGCCTTGCGCAAGGCTTCCATCAATAAACTCATTGGGTAACCTGTTCAGCTCCAAGCTCATGTATCAGAGCAATCATCAGCTCCAACTAAAATTATTGAAAACCAAAATCCGTTTGATAATCCCGAACGTTAATTCCGTTCGAGGGCAAGTACTCTTTATACTCCTGAAGGTCTCCTTCAAGTGACGGCTGGCGAACCACAATTGGCCGAATAAATACCAAGAGTTCAGTTTTGGTTGCAGACTCGCTTCTATAGCCAAAGAGTCCACCCACTCCGGGAATACGTGATAGCGTTGGAACACCATCAACATCCACCTCCAAAGAGTCTTGCATCAAACCACCGAGCACGGCAATTTGCCCGCTGTACACCTTCAAAATAGACTCAATCTCACGTATCTGTACTTCCGGCACGGGATTCACCACACCACTATCGGCCAAAGACGGGTTGGGATCGTTGACGTACTGCACAATTCGGGAGATAGTTGGTCGGACATTCAAGGTAACCTGATCATCCTCTCCAACCTGCGGAGTAATATTCATTACAAAACCCACTGGCACAGTATGCGAGGTGCTGGTGAAAGTTGCAGGAGTAATCACCCCGTTTGAAACCACTGCCGGCTCAACTTCGATGGAAAAATAGACTTTATTATCCACCACCCGAAGCATGGCCGCCTGATTATTCAGGGCCATAATCTTCGGACTGGACAGGACCTGCAAGTCACCAAATGTCGACAACATGCGAAGAGTTGCACTGATATCCGAACCATCGATGGTTAAAATATTATTGGGTGCCGAAACCAGGTTGGTTGCGGTGGCGTTTTGCTGAAAACTCACATCACCCCCACCTGAGGCCAGAGCTGCCCAATCGACACCCGACTGGTAACTATCGCTGAGACTGACTTCTACCACAGTCGCCTCAATCAACACCTGCTGCAGTGCACGAGTTTGCACAGAATTCAAAAAGGCTGAGATCTCCCTGTGCTTTTCGGCCCCTGCCCGAACAGCGACAATGCCACTTTCTCGATTGATAATAATAGAGTTGCCCAGAAGCTCTCCTGCGGAACCAGAGGACGCTGCTGCGTCCTCTTCAGCCATCATACTGCTCAGATTGGCAGCAAGGGAGTCCCAGAAGTTATGGCCGGTCAGCTGGGTGATACTAGAGCTGGATGTGTTACCACTGGAACCGGTAGAGCCACCCAAAGAATTTGAAACCCCTGCTTCAGTGGTAGCCGAGCGTGTCACATTCACATAATCAACCAGATAATTATGCCAATAAGGCTTATCCTGCTCGACCAACAGATTGTTATTGCTGTCGATGCTCCAACGCATATCCACCTGCCTGGCAATACGATCCAGAATTTGCGGCAGGGTTTGATCGATTGCATTGATACTGACCAATCCCGTCACATCGGGGTGCACATCAATATTGACCCCTGCATCACGCGCCATGCTAAAGAGCAATTCGCGCACTGGCAGGTCTTGTGCCAATACTGAATAAAGCTGTTGTGGCTGTTGCACAGGCTGCTCGGGCAAAGAGGGTAATGGCATAACAACCGGTGGGATGTCTTCATCCACTTCCGCAATGGAGGGTTCCAAATGCCGCCCCTCATCAATAGTCCAAGGAAGGGTAGCTCCGCACCCAGAGAGAAACAGCCCGGCGAAGAGCAACGGAATCAGACTACGGAAACTGGCAATACTGCACTTGTTGATTGACATGATTTTCCTAATAAACGCGGCAAAAAATTACTGCCTTCCCAATATGTTAGCGCATAGATTTCAAAACTGTATCAGCATTCGGAAGAATTTATCTATGCCCCGCACAAAAAAACCTCATTCCTGCCCTTTGCAATTCCACAGAACAGGCAGAGAAGCCCTCATGATTTATATCAAACCAGAGGCCATCAAACCGCTTCCGAGCGCTCCAAGTGCTGCAATAAATCTGCGCTGGTAGAGCGCAAACGCTGCGAGAGCAGGGTAACCAGCTTAATGAGTATTTTGGCACCCAAGCTTGGCTCTTCCAGAATGATCTTAACCATACTATCGCGCGAAAAAACGGTGAAGACCGTAGTTTCCAAAGCAATACAACTGGCGAACCTTGCCTCACCATCTATCATAGACATTTCACCCAGAGTCCCTCCGGGAGCAACGATCGTCATCGGACGACGCTCGCCATGGGAATCGGTTTTAACAATATTGACACGACCCTCGACGATAAAGAGCATGAAATCATCGACATCACCTTCACGAATAATCAAATCGCCAGGTTCGGCCCGATAAGCCTTCATATAGCTTGTTAAGGTTTCGACATTCTCGCGGGTAAAATCTGAAAAAAACTTGGAATGTCCGATCATCTCGAACATTTTGGGCACCATTTTTTTGGCGTTCCCAAGGCATTGAAGCCTGGTTAAAGGCTCATTCTCTGAGTGCAACTTATCATCGTCGACCATGGCATCCACTTGTTATTTGGAGTTCTACAACCTTTTTTTAAATTGGCTGCTAAGTTTGTTCAGTTTTATACCGCTTGTAACCTTCTCAGAGAATAGACTCCAAGCTTGCCGAAGTCCATTTTTTGTACTCTGCGGGGCCATCAAAAAACCATGAGATCCAGCCCTGCAGACGGCTTTATTTTTAACCATGCCCAATGTTTTTCAACCAGAATCCAATACCTTTTCAGATGAAAGTATCTATCTTTCGTTTGGATGAAATGTAAATCCCTGTAGAGTATATTCAGGCCCAGACGCGGAATCCCGTATGAGACACTCAATCAGGCGCTCTCGCCAGAAGAAACTCTTGTTAGTTTTTGTCACCATAATGGTTGCACTGTCCTGGCTACCAAAGCTGGATGCAATTGCATCAGAACAAGTTGATGCCGGATTGCAACGCGCCCTGCTCAGCTTTGCTTCCGCACGGGCTCTTAATGCAGCTATCTCTGTCGCTCAGGGCACCGAAGCAGCTATTGAACCCGCAGGTGTCGGCTTTACCTTTACCCCCGGCGAAGTACTTGACCCGATTAATGATTTGGTAGAAAAGTTCTCGGACCTCATGCTGCTGGCCAGTGTCTCTTTTGGGGTGCAAAAAGTTTTACTTGATATAGGCGCCTATTGGCTGACATCGCTCATTGTCACGGCTGCCGCAATTCTTTGGGCAAGACTTGTTCTATCAGGTCGCCCGGTTAATCCCTGGGTTTCCCGTCTTCTGATAGTCCTCATTGCAACCCGCTTTGCCCTGCCCCTCATTACACTTGGCAGTGACCAAATCTTTGAGCATTTTCTCTCACAGGAGTATCAAACCAGCCAGGAATTTATCAATTCTTCATCGAACGAAATTGAGGATATAAGTCAAACTGGCAGTTCTGCGCAACAACAAACCGTACTTGAAAGACTAAGAAGCTGGTCGCAAAACATTAGTATTGAGTCTCCAGTTGAAGCTCTGAAGACAACCGCAGACCAGACCATCGAGCACATCGTTAACCTGATGGTGATCTTTGTTTTGCAAACCCTGCTGCTGCCATTGCTATTGCTCTGGGCAATATCGGCTTTTGTAAAACGAATTTTTTATCGACCACCGCAGTTACCGGCAATCAAGAAATAACCAGGTACGAAGGATGCGCTCAGCTTTCTCTAGCTTCGATTTTTGCTTTGATAAACTGGGAGTGGGACATATGCAAAAGATCTGACAAGCGTCGGATAATATGCTCCTCGTAGGCATCAACCCGACCATCTGCGTAGGCAACACGCCAGAGATTTTCTAACAGCTCGAACTTCTGTTTCTGGTTATAGTTTTCGTTAATACTCGAGGTAAACTGAAACAAATCATGACTCTTTTTTTGATTCTCCAGAGCCATATCCACGACCTGAGCGGCTTCCTCAACCGACAAATCCAGACTTTGCTGCAGCAGCTCTCCAATTCGCCGTACCTCCAACTCATGCCAATCGTGATCAATTGCCATAACCTCCGCCATCAGTGCAGCTGCCGCTAAATTGGTATCCGGTTTTTCCGACCCGGTATCACGTGGCGCCAAACCCAACCAGCGCAATAAATCCTGTTTCATTATTTCCACCTAAAATCAGTGCAGAGAGGTTGCGTTTGCCTCAAGCTGAATGGTCCGTGCATATTCGGCAAGTATCGACAAACTGGTAAAGTGAATCTCGACAATATCCTCAAGATCGACCGCATAACCACCAGCCATGACCATCACCAAAGGAATAGAGCGTCGCGCACAATAGTTCACAACCATTTGATCCCGCCTCGCCAGTCCTGACTTGCTCAACTTAAGTCGGCCGAGCTTATCCTTTTCGAACGGATCCGCACCAGCCAGATAAAAAACCAAATCCGGATAGGACTTGTTCAGGGAAGTATTTAACCCCTGATCAAAGGCGTCCAAATATGTCTCGTCATCTGTGTCATCTGGCATTTCGATATCCAAATCACTCAGAGCCTTTTGGGTGGGGAAGTTTTTCTCACCATGTATCGAAAAAGTAAAGATACTATTATCCCCGGCAAAGATGTCCGCTGTGCCATTACCTTGATGCACGTCGGCATCAACTATCAAAATCTGATCGGCCAGATCATCCTGCTGAACTTTACGCGCCGCCACAGCGCAATCATTAAAGACACAAAACCCCTGTGCACGATCGCGTTTCGCATGGTGTGTTCCTCCTGCAAGATTTGCCGCTGCACCCTCAACTAAAGCAGCTTCAGCCGCAGCTATGGTTGCCCCTACGGATCTACGTGAACGCTCTACCATTTGCTCTGACCAGGGGAAGCCCAGCTCACGCAATTCATCTGCTGCCATTTCGCCGCCGACAACTCTTTGTATATAGGCTTCTGAATGACAAAGCATCAAATCCTTATCGCTAGCTGCTTGCGGAACCAACAGCTCAATATCAGTTTCGGCGGCAATTCGCTGCCGCAGCAGCTCGTATTTACGCATGGGAAACCTGTGCCCCTCCGGCAGAGGCAGGACAAATTGATCACTATAAAAGGCTTTCATTTGGTCAACATCAAGGAACAACCGGGGGGATTATCGGTGTCGAACCGCAAGTGGTCAATTCAGTAAATACCGGACAAAGGCCAGTACTTTTCGCCCAGTTCGAAAAAAAAGAATAATACGAGCACACACTTCCGCCCACTGATTGTGATGCACTACACAATTTGCGGAATAGAGCTTATGGCCTGAGAAAAAACTTGGCTAGCATGGAGACAAGTAGCGATCTAGCGAAAAGGACACAGAGCTAACATGTTTGACCGAAATAACAAAACATCCAGCACGGCTCGATCCGCACATATCCGCAAACTGGCACAAATAGTTTTCCTGATTTTCCTGATGGTGCCCGTTTCCGGCGTTGCCGATTCCAATTTCAATCCGACGGGTTATTCAACCAACAGCGCCACGGCAAGCATCCGTATCCGCCTTCGGATAATACCTTCAAGTAGCGAGCTCAACCCTCTGCCACAAAATCCTTTTTCAACCGTTTCTACAGCACTTAAGTCAGACCAACTATACTCTCTCGAGCTGGACCCCGCATTATCAAGTAATTTTTCTATCGACTCCGAGCGAGCTGCAACCGAAACAACTGATGAGATGTTAAACCGCCTTGAAAGAGCTGTTAACAAGTTAAATTTGGATACCAGCACTGCCCGCAACACACAGGTAGTTCTGACGCTCAGCGCGGGTTAATCGCCCTCTCCAGCAGGCTCCGTTTTTTGTTCCTGTTGATTTCGCCATAGCTCAGCATATAAACCCTTTTGAGCGAGCAGCTGTCTGTGGGCTCCCCTCTCAACTATCTTCCCCCTATCCAACACCAGTATCTCGTCAGCATCAATAATGGTCGACAGACGGTGAGCAATCGCCAGGGTGGTATGGTTGGCAGCGGCCCGGCTCAGAGCGCTCAAGATCGCCTGTTCCGCGCTGGAATCCAGTGAAGAAGTCGCTTCATCAAAAACCATAATGACCGGATTCTTCAACAAGGTGCGGGCTATAGCAATACGCTGTTTTTCACCTCCCGATAGTTTGAGCCCACGTTCTCCGACCAAGGTGTCGAAACCTTCCGGCAGTTGCTGAATAAATTGATCCAGATTTGCCAACCTGGCCGCCTCTTCGACTTGCTCCGGGCTGGCCTGAGTATTTCCGTATGCAATGTTGTAGCGAATACTGTCGTTAAATAAAACCGTATCCTGGGGCACTACCCCTATAGCCTGACGCAGGCTTTGCTGTGTAACCTGTTGGATTGGCTGATCGTTGACATAAATATTGCCCTCATCAACGTCGTAAAAGCGGAACAAAAGTCGCGCTATCGTGGACTTACCCGAACCACTGGGCCCAACTATGGCTAGTTTTTTACCAGCCGGAATTTCAAAAGAGATACTGTGCAAAATTTTGCGATCTTTCCGGTAGCCAAAGCTGACATTCTCAAACCGTACGGCTCCTCCATCAGCCTTTAACTCTCTGGCATTATCGACATCAGCCACCCCGGCCGGAGTTTCAATCAGACGAAACATTTGCTCTATATTAGCCATAGAGTTTTTGATTTCGCGATAGACAAACCCGAGGAAATTGAGCGGAATAAACAGCTGAATCATATAGGCATTAACCAAGACCAGATCGCCTACTGTCATCGCGCCACTGACTACTTCACTCGCTGCCAATAACATCATAGCCGTCATAGAGATGGCGATAATAAGTGCCTGCCCCGAGTTCAGTGCAAATAGCGAATAGCGGTTTTTCAGTCTGGCTTCTTCCCAATTCTGCAGCTGGTTGTCATAGAGTTGCGCCTCATACTCCTCATTGCCAAAGTATTTGACCGTTTCAAAGTTCAGCAAACTGTCGATTGCCCGGGTGTTGGACCTGTTATCCATCTGGTTGGCCTCTCGAACAAACCTCAGCCTCCACTCGGTAACCACTACTGAAAAACCTATGTAGGATATAACCGCCACCAATGTGATAACTACGTAGGTAAGGTTGTAGTTAAACAGCAAAATGCCACAGATCATCACCAGTTCCAGCAGGGTTGGGACGATATTAAAAAGCATAAATCGCAACAAAAAAGAGATACCACTGGTGCCCCTTTCAATGTCTCTGGACAAGCCACCGGTTTTACGCGAAAGATGGAAATCGAGATCCAGACTATGCAAATGACGAAAAACCTTTAAACCTATCCGTCGCATGCCGCGCTCGGCAACACGACTGAAAATAGCATCCCGCAATTCACCAAAAAAAGCGCTGCTAAAGCGCAACACTCCGTAAGCGATAAGCAATGCAAGGGGAAGAGAAATCATCTGAGCTGCGGGTTGACTTAGGTCGTCAACGATATGCTTGAGCAATAGAGGCAAAAGGACATTTGCCACCTTGGCCAAGACCAGAAAAGCCATGGCAAAAAAGACTCGAGCCGGAAACTCCAGCAAATAGGGAACCAGACTTTTGATTACCTTCCAGTCACCTGACCAGTCCGTTTCAGGCGCTTGTCTGCTACTTGGGGGCACAGGAAATTCCTAAATGGGTGTCTGTAAGCGGCACAAGGCTTATGCTTTTCCAGACCAGGGATTTAAAGTCAAAACTACGATCTTGCCAACCTATTGCCATGAACAACTTCTCGGGACGTTTGACTGGCTTATAGTCATGCTGCCAGTGCCACTTTTTGACGAGAGGGAGACTTTTGCTCTCCTCTTCGACTGACAGGTACAGCAAACAGAGTCTAACATCGCCTGCTCAGGAATAGCTCCCGAGAATTTTCGGCCAAAACGAGTCCTAACAACCCGATACTGCCGACTACCCATCTGGTATCTGACGGGCTATCCCGCACAGAGGAAATAAGGCTGCTACTGAACGACAACTCGGTAACGAAGTTCAAATTCACCTTCTGGGGGCAGACCACCAGCAATTCTCCAACTAATATGGGTGAACTGCTCTGGTGGTATAACTATAGTGCGCGGCTCACCTCCCGAATCCGCAACCACCCGGGTAACGGGAAGAGTATCCCAGCTTGCTCCATTGTCTATGCTGACCAGAAGTTCAGAATCGATGTTGGCACTGTTACTGCCCGGGAGAAATTCTGTTTTTTCCGGAATTTTGTTTTTGATAACAAAACCGCTCAATACCTGTTCACTAACATTCTTGTAGCTGAAAACGTACTCCAGAGTGTCTCCAGATATCGCCTCTTCTACAGAAACCAATTGCTCTTCTAGCTGGCCATCACCAAGTACCTGCTTATCAACACGGTAAACATCGAGCAGGCTGGCAAGAGGCTTGCCTTGGGCCCATGCAGGCATGGTGGCAAACAAACAGACAATCAAACAAATTCTCAATCTCATGGATATTTCCTCGTTTGCTGAATTTCACAGAAGCACAATGAAAACCAGCTACCTGCTTCGTCCAACAGGTCGTATTGCAATTGCAGATTTGCACCTGCGACAAGCGTTGATATCGCGAGGCCTTGGTGAGCATTTGCGTAATTACAACATTTACTCAAAAAGGACAGCCCCGCGACGATAAATACAGCCACACGACAGGCCCGGTTATTCACAGGGAACCTGATATTGGCGGGCAAGAAGTTATCAGCAAATCATAAATCATCCCAGCCCGACTATCGTCGGGCCTGCCCACAAAACAATCTGACCAGCTGGAACATTGCTACAAAACTCTTTTAAGGCCTGACATTAATATGATTTGCGTGGCAATTTCTTCTACCGAGAGACGGGTGGTATCTATACTGGGAATTGTGTTGTTCCTGTACAGAATTTCAGCCTCTTTTTCCTCCCAAACGCACTGAGGAAGTGAAGCATATTTGGAGTCGGCCCGACGCTCATTCCGTATTGTGGAAAGCCTCGCGGGATCAATGGTCAAACCAAACAGCTTTTCCTTAAAAGGCAATAACTTGGGCGGCATTCTACCCAGATCCAAATCCTCTTCTGTCAGAGGATAGTTTGCCGCATAAAGACCAAACTGCATCGCTATATAAAGACAGGTGGGGGTTTTTGCACTGCGCGATACCCCGATCAGGATAATGTCGGCCATATCATAGCGGTTAGTCCGGGCCCCATCATCTGCATCCAGGGCATAGTTAACTGCCTCGATTCGACGCTGGGCTTTCTCTTCCATAGGGTTGGCGTGCGATTTCCCAACTCGCATAGCGGCGAGAGCTCCCAGTTCACTTTCCAGTGTAGGCAAAAATGTGCCAATAACGTCTATTAACAAGCCCTTGCTTCGAGAGATAACCAGTCGCAACTCCTGATTCAAAATAGTATCGAATATCAAAGGCTTGACACCATCTTCACGGTAGGCGTCATCAATTCTTTCAACCACCTCCAAGGCTTTTTCAACACTATCAACATAGGGATGGTAGCTGCGCAAAAAATTTACCTGATCAAATTGGGCCAACAGAGCATTGCCAACCGTTTCCGAGGTTAACCCGGTACTGTCTGATATATAAAAAGCGTGCCGCTGCTCCATCTGTTTTTATCCTCTTTTTTTATTAATAACCAGCTGAATATGGAATTCGATTCCAACTCCAGACCTTTCGCCCGGACGCTTTAACTCTGTGCGCCCGCAACAAGAACATTACTTCCGTGAGGGCCCCTCTGCATTTGCCATTGAACTGTCGAAGACTAACCAAGTTTAAGCTATTATGCGCAGCCTTTTTCAGGCCCAGATCAGGAGCAGCGCGTGACATCTCTCGTCATCCCCTTCGAACAACTTGGTATAAAAGATATTCCCTCAGTCGGCGGTAAAAATGCCTCTTTGGGTGAGATGATTAGCCATCTAAGCTCTCTGGGTGTTTCTGTTCCCGGGGGGTACGCAACAACCGCAGATGCTTTTCGAGTATTTCTTGCTACCAGCGGCCTGGATGAAAAAATCAATCAGCTCCTGGACAGCCTGAACGTAGAAGACGTTGAAGCTTTGGCAAAAGCCGGATCTGAAATTCGGGCCTGGGTTATGCAAACTCCTCTGCCCGCCGATCTGGAACAGGCAATTCGTGAATCCTACCGCGCATTGGGTACAGATGTCGCGGTAGCGGTTCGTTCATCGGCCACTGCGGAGGACTTGCCCGACGCATCCTTTGCCGGTCAGCAGGAAACCTTCCTCAATGTTCGCGGCGAAGATGAAGTTATCAAAAGAGTGAAAGAGGTTTTTGCCTCTCTGTTTAATGACCGGGCAATTTCCTACCGGGTGCATCAGGGCTTTGATCATCGCGAGGTCGCTCTCTCAGCGGGAATTCAGCGTATGGTTCGCAGCGAAACAGGTGCCAGCGGTGTTATGTTCACTCTGGATACCGAATCCGGCCACCGCGGAGTCGTTTTTATTACCGCTTCATGGGGCTTGGGTGAAATGGTGGTTCAGGGCGCAGTAAACCCGGACGAATTCTATGTACACAAAGCCACTCTGGATCAGGGTTTTCCGAGTGTGGTACGCCGAACCCTGGGCAGCAAGGCCGAAAAAATGATCTATGCAGCGGCCGACTCTGCCGATCTGGTTGAAGTAGTCGCGGTGCCGACCGCAGATCAAAAACGTTTTTGCCTTACCGACGAAGAAGTTATCGAGCTGGCCAAACAGGCACAGATTATCGAGCAACACTATGGACGGCCTATGGATATCGAATGGGGCAAGGACGGGGACGACGGAAATCTCTATATCCTGCAAGCGCGCCCCGAGACAGTACGAAGCCGCTCTGAAACTAAAAAAATCGAACAATATCAGATAACTGATCGATCAAAAGTACTTATAGAGGGCCGCGCTATCGGTCAAAAGATTGGCGCTGGTAAAGTATGCAACCTGGATTCATTGGATGAAATGGATCAAGTCCAAGAGGGTGCCGTTTTGGTAACGGATATGACCGACCCAGACTGGGAACCCGTTATGAAGCGTTGCAGCGCCATTGTCACCAACCGTGGAGGACGTACCTGCCATGCTGCAATTATTGCCCGGGAACTGGGTATACCCGCTGTGGTGGGCTGCGATGATGCCACCCGGATTCTGCAAACCGGCGCCGATGTTACCGTTTCCTGTGCTGAGGGCGACACTGGTTTTATCTATGACGGCATTTTGGACTTTGAAGTCATCACTAATGAAATTGGCGACAAGGCCCCCCTGCCTCTGGACATTCTGATGAATGTCGCCAATCCGGACCGGGCACTAGATTTTGCCCAGTATCCAAATCAGGGCGTGGGCCTGGCGCGGCTGGAATTTATTATTAACCGCATGATAGGAATTCACCCCAAAGCCCTGATGAACTATCAGGAACAGGACACGCAAACCAAGGCCATGATTGATGAACTGACCGCAGGTTATGCCAGTCCGGTTGATTTTTATGTAGAAAAAATTGTCGAGGGAGTGGCCACCATTGCCGCGGCCTTCCACCCCAAAAAGACGATTGTCCGGTTATCCGATTTTAAATCCAACGAATATGCCAACCTGATTGGCGGACGCCAATACGAGCCTGAAGAAGAGAACCCCATGATCGGATTCCGCGGTGCATCGCGCTACATATCCGACAGTTTCCGTGATTGCTTTATTCTTGAATGCAAAGCCATGAAAAAAGTCAGGGAAGAGTTAGGGCTCACTAATGTAGAACTGATGGTGCCCTTTGTACGCACTCTGGATGAGGCTAAACAGGTAACCGATTTATTGGCCGAACAAGGCCTGAAACGCGGAGAAAACGGACTGCGCATTATCATGATGTGCGAGCTCCCTTCCAACGCCGTTCTGGCCGATCAGTTCCTGCAATACTTTGACGGTTTCTCCATCGGCTCCAACGACCTGACCCAGTTGACGCTTGGACTGGACCGAGACTCCGGACTTATTGCCCATCTTTTTGATGAACGCAATGCCGCCGTAAAAACCCTGCTCGAAATGGCTATTTCGTCCTGTCGCAAGGCTGGAAAGTATGTCGGCATCTGTGGCCAAGGCCCCTCGGATCACCCCGACCTGGCCGACTGGTTGATGCAACAAGGTATCAGCAGCATCTCCCTGAC
>JBFHKI010000038.1:0-11913 GCA_041595415.1 Pseudomonadales bacterium
ATACCCTTGGTACCACTTATTAATATGGCGCCAGGTTTTATATCCAGAGCCACAACCTTTGCTACTTCACGCACAGCATAACTGGGCACTGTAAACAAAAAGACATCGCACTCTTTTGCCAGACTTTGCAGGCAGGACTCAATCTGCAGGGAGTCGGGTAATTGCAAATCAGGTAGATAACGCAAATTGACGCCGGAGGCCCGGGCTTCTTCAGCCTCGCTCTCATCGCGCATCCAAAGGGAACACTGATAGCCGTTTTCGGCAATGATATTGGCCAGGGCAGTGCCGAAGCTTCCTGCCCCCAAAACTGCATAACGAAGGGATTTGGGATTCATCAGCAGATTATACGCACTCTGATGTTAATTTAATGAAAACTGTATGGATAATACTCACCGCAACAGAGCTTGTCCTATCACCCTGTTGCGGCTTTTGGTCAATGAAGCTACAGCTCAAGTAAAAGCTTATTAATACGTTGCACATAGGCTGTAGGGTCATTCAGTGTCTCGCCATTCCCCAATTTAGCCTGATCAAACAGAATCTGCGCCAGGTCACCAAAGCGCTCCTCATTTGCCTCACTGTCCATGCGCTGTACCAATGGGTGCTCCATATTGATCTCGAGAACCGGTTTGCTTTCAGGCATTTTTTGACCTGAAGCTTCCATAATACGTCGCATCTGGATACCCATATCAAAATCGTTTAGCACCAGACAAGAGGGTGAATCCACCAGGCGCTTTGAAGGGCGCACGTCAGAGACCTGAGCGTCAAGTAATTCCTTGATACGATTCAGAACAGTTGAACTCTCATCTTCAGATTTATCTTCTTCAGCTTTTGTATCAGATTGTGAATCGGACAAATCACCGCGGGCAATATCCTGAAACGATTTACCCTCAAACTCGGTGAGATTAGACATCAACCACTCATCGATATTGTCAGACAGCAGAAGTACCTCTTTGCCGTCTTTGCGAAAAGATTCCAGCAATGGACTGCGCGATACCAGCTCCGGTGTTTCTCCAATCAAATAATAGATCTTCTGCTGATCTTCAGGCATACGCCCGATATAGTCGGCCAGAGATTGATCCTGACCGGAAGACTCGGAAAAGGTCGTAGAAAAACGGAACAGTCCTGCCAACTTGGCCTGATTCTCCGGATCTTCCACAACCCCCTCTTTCAACACGGGACCAAAGGTATCCCAGAATTTTTGATATTCCTCACTGCCTTTTTTCGCCTGTTTGGAGAGCATATCAATCACGCGTTTGCTCAGGGCATTGCGAAGCTTGGTTACCTGAGGGGAATCCTGCAGCAGTTCACGTGACACATTTAACGGCAGATCACTGGTATCCAGTACACCTTTCACAAAACGCAGGTACATCGGCAAAAATTGTTCGGCGTCGTCGAGAATAAAAGTACGCTTGACGTAGAGTTTCAGACCTCTGGCTCCCTCACGACGCCATAGGTCAGCAGGAGCAACTGCGGGTATGTAGAGCAAACTGGTGTAATCCAGCTTGCCTTCTACCCTGTTGTGACTCCACAGGAGAGGGTCTTGGAAATCGTGGCTCAGCTGCTTGTAAAACTCTTTGTACTCTTCATCGGAAACCTCGGTTCGCGAGCGTGCCCACAGAGCCACTGCCGAATTGATCGCCTGATATTCAGGAGCCTTATCCATTTGCTCAGTCTCTTCACCCTCTTCTTTGGGTGTAGGCGGCGCCTTCATTTCAACCGGAATGGCAATATGGTCTGAGTATTTTCGAATAATAGACTTCAGGGTCCACTCGTTGAGGAACTCTTTCATATCCTTCTTCAGCTTGAGGACAATTCGAGTACCTCTTTCCTTCATCTCGTAGGGTTCAAGCTGGTACTCGGCTTCACCGGTACAACTCCAGTGCACACCCTCTTCGGCTGGGGCACCAGCGCGACGGGTATAGAGGTCTACCTGGTCGGCGACAATAAAAGCCGAATAAAAGCCCACCCCAAACTGGCCGATTAGGGCGGAGTCTTTCTTTTGATCGCCACTGAGTTGCTCTACAAATTTGGCTGTACCGGAGCTGGCGATGGTACCGATATTGTCAATCACTTCCTGTCGGCTCATGCCAATACCATTGTCGGAGATAGTGATGGTCTTTTTCTTCTCATCCAAATCAATACGAACACGGGTATCAGGAGAATCCTCAAGCAACCCGGCGTTATGCAAAGCTTCAAAGCGCAATTTGTCACAGGCATCTGAAGCGTTGGAAATCAGCTCGCGTAAAAATATCTCGCGATTGCTGTAGAGAGAATGGGTCATCAATTGCAAAAGCTGCTTCGCTTCTGCCTGAAATTGACGGGTCTCGGTATTTTTCACTTCGGGCATATTTCTAAGCTCTTTATATAAGGGTTTAGTTTATAGGGGTTAAGAATGAGGGCAGAGATGGGACTGGAATCAAAAAATTCAAGGGACATCGGAAGTCAGCACAGTTATCAAACCGTTCTTGGCAATATTAGTTCATACTTTCGCCTTAGAATAATAGACTCCACCCAGATGCCGGGGAACTACACTTTATGTCGGATTTGCTCTCGCTCGCTTTAATTGCGTTACTCGGGCTACTGTGCCAATGGTTCGCTTGGCGCATCCATCTGCCGGCCATTCTGTTTTTGCTACTTTGCGGTATTCTGCTTGGTCCGACCTTCGGAATAATTGACCCGGACGCATTGTTCGGTGACCTGCTGTTCCCCTTTATATCCCTGAGCGTTGCTATCATCCTGTTTGAAGGTAGCCTGACTCTGAAACTTGAAGAACTGAAAGAAATCGGTAGCAGTGTACGCAATATGGTCAGCTACGGAGCGCTGGTCAATGCCAGCATTACCACTCTGGCCACTCATTACCTGATCGGTCTGAGCTGGTCGGTGTCCGCCTTGTTTGGCGCTATCATGGTGGTTACCGGACCAACGGTAATCGTACCCATGCTGCGCTCGGTAAAACCCAATGCCAATATTTCCAAGGCACTTCGTTGGGAAGGCATAGTTATAGACCCTTTGGGAGCCCTGCTGGCGGTTTTGGTATTTGAATGGATTGTCGCCCAACAAACCAGCGGCCATCTGTCACACGTATTTGCCATCTTCGGCCAGACTATCGCACTGGGCTTATTTTCCGGGATATTGATCGGCCACCTGTTCGGCCTGTTGCTTCGCCACCAACTCATTCCCGAATACCTGCAAAACTTTGCCGCGATTGCCTTTGTAGTGGCGGCTTTCTCTGCTTCCAATACCTTGATGCACGAATCTGGCCTGCTCACTGTCACCATTATGGGCGTCTGGCTGGCAAATATGCGCGATGTACATATTGGTGACATACTCAACTTCAAGGAAACTCTCACTGTCATTCTGGTATCGGCGCTCTTTATCATTCTGGCCGCTCGAATCGACTTTGACAGCCTGATACAACTGGGATGGGGCGCGGTTGCAGTTTTGTTGGTAATGCAATTTATTGCTCGACCAACCAAGGTTTTCCTCAGTACTCTGGGTTCAAAATTCAACCTGAGAGAACGCATCCTTCTTGCCTGGATCGGACCACGCGGCATTGTCGCCGCGGCAGTAACAGTTGTCTTTGCTCTGCGCCTTGAAGAGCTTGGCGTTCCTTCGGCAGAATTACTGGTTCCCCTGGCCTTTACCATTATCATCGGCACCGTGGTGATTCAAAGTGCCACTGCGCGTCCGTTGGCAAAACTCCTTAAAGTTTGTGAACCAGACTCCCATGGATTCCTCATTATTGGCGCCAACCCCGTCGCCATAGCTATCGCCAAAGCTCTTGAGTCAGTTGAAATCAAAACTCTTCTTTGTGACACCCACTGGAAACAGATTAGCGAAGCCCGTATGGCTGGACTCAACATCTATTACGGCAACCCTATTTCCGATCACGCCGACCTGCATATGGACACAGCCGGACTGGGAGGCATGCTCGGCCTGTCTAATTTTCATAGTCAAAACACAACCGCAGCCTTACGCTTTCGCGAGGATTTTGGAATCCAGAATATCTTTACTCTCTCCTCCCTGGCCGATGCGCGGGCGCAGGACAAACACCGTGCCAGCGCCTTTTACAAAGGTACTGTTCTGTTTGATGAACAAGCTCGATACAGCAACTTGGCGGGCCTGCTAAACCGCAACGCAAAAATAAAAAGCTCACAACTCACTGAAACATACAGCTTCGACAATTGGCTGGCTGACAACCCGACGGAAAAGTCTATTCTGCTGTTCGCAATAGACAGCAACAAAAAACTGCATTGGCAAACTGCAGACAAGACGCTGGAACCTAAAGAAGGCTGGACACTATATGCTTTCAGGGAAAACGGTGAGTAACCCATCCTTTATGGATGCCAGCTCCAATAAAGCGCTGTAAGATCAATACCAAACCAAGGTGCTTTAATATGGACTCATCCAAGGCCTCCAAAATTCGTTCCACCAAACTATTCTATAGCGCCGGCGAAGAGGCCAGCGCCGCCAAACACTGTGATGAGACACAGCAGACTCTGTCACCCTCCTACCGCCTGGCCTATACTGATGAAGATTTTCTGGTCAGTGACGAACTGCGTCCGGTCCGATTACAACTGGAATTACTAAAGCCGGAAATGCTGCTTAGTGAGGCCGGTATAGATTCCACTCTGGTGATTTTTGGAAGTGCTCGCGTTCACGACCAAGAGCATGCCCAAGCGGCGCTGGAAATGGCAAAAGCTGAGGCTCTTCAATCGCCGGACGACCCTGATTTGCAACGCAAAATAAAAATTGCGGAAAACTTGTTGGACAAAAGCCACTATTACGAAGAGGCACGCCGCTTGGCCAAACTGGTCGTGGAATCCGGTCAGGGAGAGACCCTCCACCCCCTGGTTGTCGCCACTGGTGGTGGACCAGGAATCATGGAGGCAGCCAACCGAGGAGCTCAGGAAGCCGGGGGTCGAAGCATCGGCTTCAATATAGTGTTGCCCTTTGAACAGGCACCCAATCATTACAGCACCCCTGAACTGACTTTCCAGTTTCACTACTTTGCAATCCGCAAGATGCACTTTCTGATGCGTGCCAAGGCGCTGGTAGCCTGCCCCGGCGGCTTTGGCACTCTGGATGAACTGTTCGAAACACTGACGCTGATTCAAACCCAAAAGATAAAAGCGATGCCAATTTTGCTGCTGGGCAGCGATTTTTGGAACCGTATTATCAATTTTGAAGCGCTTATCGATGAAGGAATGATCAGCGAGAAAGATCTCGATTTATTTCACTTTGTAGACAACGCAGAACAAGCCTGGAAAGAAATTCTGAGTTTTTATCAAAACGGAACGGAATAGAATCGGCTTATTGACGGGTATCAATGCGGACCTATACAAAGCGTGATCTACTAACCCCCTTCAAATCGCCGGAGCCGATGATGAAAAAAAATATGGGATTAGTCGACAGAAGTGTTCGTGCCCTGCTTGGGCTGGTGTTAATTGCTATGGTATTTGTTGGGCCACAAACACCTTGGGGTTGGGTTGGTATTATTTTTCTAACAACCGCCTTGATTAGCTGGTGTCCACTCTATCGTATATTTGGCATCAAGACCTGCAAGATTGATGATCGTATACACACCCTCTAACACAGCTCAAGTAAGATTGGGCATAGTTAAAATCTGCCTTTCGTCATACTTTTGAAATAAAATCTTCATTTTTAATTTCGTATATGCAATGTATATTGGACAGCCTTTTGTACTAGCGCGACCGGATAATGGTTAAGAAGAAAAAGCATCCTAAATATAAAAGCAAAGACAGCCAGCTGATTATCCGAATCAATAAAGATGAGAGAGATGAGTTTGTGCAGCTATGCGAAGCGCTGGATACCAGTGCTGCGCGCGAGATAAGGCGCTTTATCCGCAATTTTGTCAAAGACAACGACGACGAATAGAGTCAAAAATAAAAAAAGGAGCCATACGGCTCCTTTTTTATTTCTCCATGACAGGATTTAGTTGGGCAATTCAAACACAAAGCGGCGCTGCACACCCTCAACCTTCACCAGATTCCCGTCTTTCTGAACCGGGATGTAGATTGATTCTTCCACGGCTCTGACCGCAGCAGACTCAAAAACCCGTGCACCGCTATCAAGAACCCGGATATCTTCGGCTCTACCCTGTTCATTGATACTGTATTCAACCAATACTTCACCTGTTTGCCCACGGCGCAGAGCTGTCCTCGGGTATTCCGCTTCAGCAGCTTGCAGAACTTTTACGCCGGAGTGATTGACGCTCTCTGCCATTGTCGGGACAGACAGAACACCAAGAAAAACCACCAGTGATACCACGCTAAATGCTTTCATAAATACCTCCACTAATTTACAAAGCGACAGCGATTTTGTTTTTGTATTACTACCTTGATTAATATCGCTATCTGATGGAGATCCATTGTATATACATATATCGGAATGGCTAGCATTTTAATATGAATTTTTTATGACAGAAACTATATCCAGCCCGAATAAATGGCTTGGGCTTGGCCCTAAGTCAGACATTTCAAGGCTTTGAAAGAAGGTAAGAATAGAAAATGAACGGCTTTATCAGTGGGTCATGGAGTAAATAAAATAGTTCACTGCAAAACGGTAGGCCAGGTTGGTCATAGGTTCAGGATAATAGGGGTCATCGGCGTGTTGCCAGGCATCGCCCATATCCATATTGACATGACCGGCCAGAATCAGGTTTCCAGAGTCATCGTAAATACCCAACCACTCCTGCTTTCCTTCCATAATCGCAGTTATTTCACCAGAAGCCATACGCCTTAAGTGACGGGAACCTGGTATCTGAGTGTCCTGATTAAGATCATAGTGAATCGACATGACTGCGTCGCTTTCCGGGATTGAAACCAGGGGGCGTTCGGGAAACAGGCGCCGACTAAAATCCACAAATCGCTGTCGAAACAAACTTCCATGAAAGTCATCCACCAATAAAAAACCACCTCTTAAAAGATGCTCTCGCAAGGCAAGAATCTCTTCATCGGTGAAACTGGCTTGACCGACCTGCTGCAAAAACAACCAGGGATAATCGTAAAGATTGGGGTCATTGAGACGAATGTGGCGGCTATCGGGCGCAACCTGGATGAGCGACATGCGCGCGGTGCCTTCGGTTATATGGGCTTCGGCCTCGGGCCAGTCAATGGACCACCAGGCCCGTCCTCGACCGCGGCCTCCGGAAAAAGCCAGGGAATCGCCAAAAATCACCCGACCGATATGCAATTCAGCGTCAGGACCAGCCTTTGTATCCAGATTGGCTAATTGTGCGACGGCAGGATTAGCAATGCCGATCCCGGACAGCAATAAAAACAAATAGACAATACGCATAGCCCGAATTGAATACCAATCTTCCGGTAAACAAAAGCATTCTGCCTATTTGTTTATATAGCTTTACACCAGACTGTTAACTGCGGAACCAACAACTAACTCCTGTGGGTGTGTTACCACCACCAGTGAAGGCCTGGTCGGTAACGCCTCATTAAAATCCGGCCACCGGGTTAGTGGCTGCTCGTAGCTACCTCCATCGCCAGGGTGTTGCACCGCACAAAAGAAACTGGTGTTGTCCGGCGTAAAACAGGGGCCACAGAGCTCAGCGCCAATAGGCGTTCGCAAGAAGTGTTTTGGCAAACCCCGTTCAGGCCCACTCACCGGAGAAACCCACAAACCGTCAGCAATGTCGAAGGCATCTGCGCCGTCGGTACTGATCCAGATATTGCCTTCATTGTCGAAAGCACAGTTGTCCGGGCAAGCCAACCATCCATCTTCTGAAGTATCGGGATGATATTTGGATCCGGGTGTGTCGAGCTTACCGCCGACAATGAGCATATCCCAGTCAAAACGGTCCGCAGTGTGATCCCCATTTGGAGGAATCAACTCCAGGACCTGACCACCGCGGTTGTTGGCGCGAGGGTTCACCGCATCTTCTTCACCGACCTGACGGCTGGAGTTTTTGGTCAACATGGCAAAAACCGTACCGGTGATCGGATTAATTTCTACATCTTCCGGACGATCCATTCGGGTGGCGCCCATCAGATCGGCGGCTTTGCGGGTATCCAGACAAACATCGGCCTGACTATTAAAGCCGTTTTCTTCGGTCAAAGGCCCCTGCCCGTATACCAGTGGCAACCAATCAACGCCATTCTCATCAAATCTGGCCGCGTAGAGAGTACCTTCGTCGAGTAAATCCATATTGGCAGCACGATTGTCCGGCTGGTATTTGTTTTTGCTGACAAAACGGTAGAGGTATTCAAAGATCTGGTCGTCGCCGGAGTAACCAACCACATAGCCATCGGCATTGATGGTGAGATTACAACCTTCGTGTTTATACCGGCCTATACTTGTGCGTTTTTTCGGCACAGACTCGGGATCAAAGGGGTCAATTTCCACTATCCATCCGGAATGCAGTGGTTCATTGGGGTTTTTACTCATATCCCAACGATCGTGATAAAGGTGCCAGCTCGAATAGGTACTGTCCTTGTGCATACCGAAGCGGTCGTAGTTTTCCTGTTGTTTGGGATCAGCAACGGAATAATCGCCATTGTAAAAATCCTGGATGTTTTCCTCACCGGTAAGCACCGTACCCCAGGGTGTTATGCCCCCGGCACAATTGCCACAGGTCCCCCAGGCATCAATACCATTTTTAGAGTAATTGGTAATCAGGCGTTCGCTGCCCGCCGCCGGACCGCTAATCTGCATTTTGGTATCCGGAGTAATACGGCGGTTATAAGGCGAATCCAGTTTGACCTGCCAGCCCTCAGCCGTGCGGAATACCTCAACAATCGACAGCCCGGTAGCCGCCTTATCCACGGCAGCCTGCTCGGCGGTTAGTTGTTTGCTGTTGGGTGAGCCCGGAAACATTAAACCGGGTTTGGTGTATTCGTGATTGACCACCAGCAAACCGGCATCGGAGTTATTCGACCCCATAGGTAATGGCAGAAACCCGACATAGTCATTGTTGTAGCCAAACTGCTGCAACTGACTCTGTTCAGTCTGATTCAGGGGATCAAACTCAGGTGCTCCGGTAAAGATGGGGTCACCCCAGCGCAGCAGAATCTGGCTGTTGTAGCCGGGAGAAACATGCAGTTTGTCGTCCAAACCCTGTTTCAGCTCGGTAAATCCGAGGCTATTTTTTTCCTCGGGAGAGCCAGCAGCGAGGCTACAACCGCTCAATCCAGAGGCAGCGGCAACCGCTGTTGCCATGGAGGTTTTCAAAAATCCGCGACGGCCCGAACGATGCTGCAAGATATCAGCGAAGGTACGACCGGTGGACGGGTTAGAGGGAATATCATCGGGGTCAATCATTTGCTACTACCTGAATGCGAGTGCTGCGCTATCTTCGCACAACTTCATTAAACAAATTTGACGAGCTGGACGCTCTTGTTCAGCTTAATGCTTTTATTCTATTTCTGCCAGCGAACCGGGGCCTCTTGCCAACTTTCATAGGCATCGGCGTTGAAATCTTTTAATTGCAGCTCGTTGTTAAGGGCGGTCAGAATCCGCTCGGATATACGGCTACTTTGCAGGGCAATTTCCTCAATGGACTGGAGTTCGAGCTGCCTCAAAATAATGGGCAGAAATGCCTTTGGAATTTCTGCCACTGAGCGATTCTCCAGACCAAGAAGCCTTTCCCAGATTTGCAGCACTGACCAGAATTTCAAATCACTCGCAAGCTCTGGCATGTCAGCAAACTCCCCAATTCTATCCACCATATGCAGAAATTTCAGCGGCAGTATGTCGGTATGCTGTGGCGCCAGTTTTATCGCCAGACAGGCAATCAGGTATTCCGTTTCCATCAAGCCACCAGGGCGCAACTTGGTATTGATAATATCCGCCGCAGATCCCTTTATGCGCTGGTCGCGGATACGCAACAGCATTTTTCCGGCATCCATGACAAATTGCTCCCTGTCCCTCGGCCTAGCCAAAACTTGCAATCGAACACTATCAATCAGCTCTTGTGTCTCGGCATGGCCTATCACGCTGCGGCCCGCCACAAGCGCGATATGCTCCCAACTTTTGGCGCGTTCTATCTGGTAAGTGCTGAAACTGGTCATGCTTATGGTGGGCGCACCGGATTGGCCAGAAGGCCGCAGACGGGTGTCCATCTCGTAAACGACCCCTTCCTTCATTCGGGTCGACAAAGCGGTTTGCAGCCGGTTTACAAAGCCGGTGGCTTCCTCCGTAACCATCCGGTCAGAATAGATATAGATAATATCCAGATCGGACATGGGCGCCATACGCGACATACCCAACTTGCCCAGTCCGAAGATACAGAGTTCCGGCGCGTCGCCGGTTTCCTCCTGCACAATGCGGATGGCCGTTTCAAGCGACAAGACCGCCAGATCAGACAATTTGCTCTGCAATTGGATCGGGTCTATCAACTCTTCCAGCAAGGCCAGATAGAGTTTGTACAATTCTTCATTTACCTGCCTTCGAATACGCTCAAGCCGCACATCGTAATCCCGGGTCTGGAATATCCAGTCTGGCTCAAAAGCGTAATCGCTGTTATTGCCACCAGCTTCGGTGGTCAGCAACCCATCGATAATATGCGGGCTCTGCTGTAACAGAATGCGCATGGCTGGTGAGTAGAGCAACGGTAGAACCAAACCGCGCAAAAGCTGCGGCGAACTTTGCAGCAGACTCAGATATTGGCCACCCGGAGGTAATCTGCGGAAGAATTGATCCAGCTGGGCCACGGCCTCCTCCACCGGTACCGAGCTGTCGAGAACCTCCCTGATCAGGGAAGCGCCGAGCGGGCGAAGGCTTGAAGACTGAGTATTGCTCACGCCATAGCGCAAAAATCCGCGTTTCCAGTCACGCAGGACATTCTGACTTTGTTCACTGAAGGCATCCATATCCTGCTGGCTCAAACAATCCTGTTCTTCGGCTTCCTGGCTGGGGCGGAAAAATTGGTCAAACACCTGATGCACCTCGGTGCGCAACTTTCTCAATTCCTGCTGAAAAGCCTCAACATCCCTCAGCTGATTGAGAGCCATAAAAGCTTCGAAAGGCATTTCAGCCAGAGGAATATTATGTGTTTGCTCGTTATTCAACATTTGCAGGCGGTTTTCAAGACACCTCAGGCGGCAATAGTCCCGGCGCAAGAAAGCCGCCCTGTCGGGCTCAATTAAACCTTCTTGCCCCAGTAATGCCAAAGCCTTGAGTGTATTGCTTACACGGAGGCTGGTCCGCTTGCCGCCCCAGATTAGCTGCAAGCCATTGACAATAAATTCGATCTCCCGGATACCGCCGCTGCCAAGCTTGAGATTAAAGCCCCGCACTTCATCGTTAATCCGAATATCACGCTTGCCGCGCAGCACCAGCTTTGGGTGTTCAAGATCGATACGGTCTTTGAGTTCGGCTATTTCTTCGATCGCCCTAAAATCCAGATTCTGGCGCCAGATAAAAGGGTCCAGCTGGTGCATAAAGTCCGCACCCAGATCGCGATCACCAGCGACTACCCGGGCTTTCATAAGAGCCAGTCTGTGCCAGGGCATGGACCGGAAATAGTAATAATCCAGGGCGGCATCGACTGACATGGCAATCTGGGTTGCCGAAGCTTCGGGCCTTAATCGCCAGTCAAGCCGCCATATCAATTCACCGCCGTTACTGCCTGACAGCAGCTGGGTAACTGACTTGAGAACACGGGAGCAGACATCACTGCCGCCCTGCATGGGTTGCAAGGGCAGCAATTCCTTATCAAAAAAAGCGATAAGGTCTATATCGCTGGAATAGTTGAGATCCTCGCCGCCCAGTTTCCCCAACCCCAACACAAACATGCCAGGGATGCTTTCACCTGGCTCCGGCAAAGCCTTACACATGGCTTTGATGGCGGGCTGCTGCCAGGCAGCACGGACAGCCAGATCCAGGGTCAGCTCGGCAAAGCGACTTTGTTTTAAACCGAGTTCTTGAACCGGCAGCAAC
>JBFHKI010000039.1:0-11614 GCA_041595415.1 Pseudomonadales bacterium
GCCGGCCTTTTACTTACACACAGAGTTACTAGGGAAGCTCCTGAACTACAGCGGTATTGGTTATATTGATACCTGCGCCACTCAAAAAGCCTGCAACCTGTGTTTGCATCTCTGTGGTGGTATCCGCACTGTCGGCCGAAGACAATAAAGAACTGTGTCCACCAGCGGTAAAGCGGACGATACCCGAACTTTGTGGAGCATTATTCGCATCGACCCCACTTAAACCGAGGAAGGACGCCAAAGGCTCCGTACCACCAAAGGTAATTCCGGGTGTCACGGTTTGATTTGGTATTACCTGATCGGAAAGATTATTTACTCCGTCACCCACAATTTCTGCCATATAAAGAGGTGTGGCCAAGTCCGCCAGGCTGGCTGCAAAATTAATCGGATCAGCCGGATCGACAAGGGTTTGCGCCGCAAAGATGAACTGCGAAACCATACCGCTGATTTCTGCAAGCGAGACGGCATCCAGAGTGGCGACAAAATCATCAAAATTACAGCCGATATCTCCTGCACAGGTACTGTTGCTCGACATAAAGGAGATAAAGGTGGAAGACAAATCGGTTCCGGCTGAAGCCAGAACCGAGCCCTGGACCAGCGAGCCAAAAGCTGGTGATTCACTCAGCAGGGGAGCGATACCACCACCGGGCACAATAAGCGCCGCACTCTGGATATCGAGCCCCAGACTGCTTGCCAAAGCGACAAAACCCACGGAACTGATTCCACCCAAGGACATACCCAAAACATGGACCTCGTCAGTATCAAAACTTGTCGAGCCCAGATCTCCAGTTATGTCGCTAGCTATCGCCATACGGAAAGCCAACATATCGGCCATACTCTGATTTAGGTTGTCTCTGGCGACGGGCAAATTGGCAAGATTCATATACACCGTTGCGTCCATACCGGCACTGACACTGGCACCTGCTGACTCACTTTCCAAAGCCCGGCTGCCGTGTAGAGGGTGATCGATGGCAAAGGTCGCGAAACCGGCCCCGGCCAATGCGCCGGTCACGGCCAACATATCTTCTTTTTTGGATGTAATACCATGCTGAAGAATCACAACAGGCCAGGGAGCCGCATGGGTATTCGGCACTGTGATTTGCACTTCAAGGGTGACGTTATCGCGCACCAGAGGCACAGGGTTGTACTTGGTCAGATGCCGTTCTGTATCCAGCCCATAGTCTCCCAAAGAGGCGTTTATCGTATTACAGACTGAATTGTTCGGCTCGACCGGATCAGGTAAAACTCCCGCCTCTGCTGCCCCTTGAATGGCCAAGGGGTTGTCACAACGCGCCATCCAATTATCCACCAAGGGATCAGAACCGTCAGCTGGTGTACCGGAATAGTAAGGCAAAGTAACGCTGGCACTGTACAGGTCGGCATATCTCAGCGGTGTGGTTCCCGCCGCTTCGGCCGGTAAAGCCCCCTCAGCAATCAAAGCAGTCTCTACCGTCACCCCGGTATCAGTTACCGATGAAACACTGGGTGGTGTGGCAGCTAAAACACTCGTTGCCGTAACAACAGAATCACCCACCGATGCGGTAGTCCAAGCGGCTGAAAACAAGGCATCTTCCGGTGTGGCGCCTGTGCCTCCAGTACCAATATCAATAATGGCTTCATAGAGATTTACCGCGTCTTGTAGAGAGTCCAGACTTGGGAAAGAAATGTCCACATCTCCACGGGTAACCTGTTCATATTGCTCCGAGGCAAGCACCGCTTCACCCCGTGAATCCAGAACCCCATCCAATATACCAACTACGTAGGTAGTTTTGGCTTTAAGGGGCTTCAGGGGCGCTATGGTAATGGTGTCATCTCCGGCAACCGCCACAAAGTCGACACCATAGGTTAGAGGAGCCACGACGCCACAGGGCAATCCAACCGATAAATCGGGAATTTGGCACGCCCCGAGACTGCCATCCAAAGGAGGCGTGCTGGTTTCGATCAGTACTACCGTCTCAGCGCCGACAGTCGTGGCATCCAGAGTCGCCGACTCTGCCATATCCAGACTGACCTGCATGGGGAAAATGGTGGACCAGCCATCCGCGACACCAAGTGCCACAGCCGGATCGCTGTAATCTATAACCCCCGCAGCACGCGCATCGACTTCATCCGGAACCTCCAGGGTTCCGTCCGAGGTGCCGGAAAACAGCAGGTCGCTTGGCAGGGGGATATCTCCGGCGCTGGCATCAAACACAATTCTGGATGCCGGTGTTTCTCCCGCTGAAGGTCTTACGTCGTGCACCACTACACTGGACGTATTATCGCCACCACAGGAGGCCAGCAACATCACTGCGCCAACCAGAACAGCAGGGTTGGCAGCCTGTATCAATTTGACTTTGTTCATCATTCTTCTCCTCTTTGCCAACCTAGAAACGGTAAATACCCTGAAGCGCAATGGTGCGCGGGGACTCAACAAAGGAGTAATAACCAATACTTTGGGTCAGATTAGCCGCCAAAGGCGTATCATTGGCGTAGGTAACTACCCTTTCATCGGTGATGTTTCTGCCTACCAAAGCAATCTCCCAACCGGCATTCAGGTCTTCAATGGCAACTCGCATATTGACCTTGGTGTAGCCATCCTGCGCAATGTTGGGATCGAGATTTTGTGAGGGGTTGTAGTCTGTACTGAATACAAGATCCAGCGTTGTCCGGAAGTCGAGATGATTGTTCATAGGCACTACCAGATCAGCAGAAAGCGCACCGGACAGGTCGGCAACATACTGGTTGGTTTTGCCGTCATAGTCGCAGGTAGGTATACCTGTGACTATCCTCTCGAGTTGAGTACATTGCCCGTTAAGGTAATCCTGGAATTCGAAATCGAGCCAAGCCACAGAACCACTCAAGGTTAACTCACTGTTCACTGCGTAACGGCCATCGATTTCAATACCCTGTGATCTCGCTTTGGCAGCATTACCTACATTAAAACCCAGTACACCGTCATAAATACTTACCTGCAAATCGGAGAACTCGGTATTAAATGCTGCCAGGTTCAATTCCATCGCCCCGTCGAGCAAACGCGTCTTCATACCCAATTCAACGGTTGTATTTTCCTCCGGTTCATATTCGAATGAGCCGGCTGGGATACTGAAGCCCAAAGCAGAAGAAAAAGGATTGGTGACTACAGTTTCAACGGGTGGGACATTGGATCGCGTATCATAACCACCTGATTTAAACCCACGCGACCAGTTGGCATAGGTCATGGTATCGTCATTCAGATCATGCTGAATGGTGATAGATGGAGCAAATTTGGTTTCTTCACGCTCACCGGAAAGATCATGTCTGGCGACCTGCAATACGCGCCCCAGAAGATAATCTATCCCCATATCGGTACCGGGCACCAGAAGGTCGTTATAGGGTATTTCGTCGCCATCACCATCCACTACTGTCAGAGTTCGGCTACCCTCTTTTTTCTCTGTGGAGTAACGACCACCAAATGTCACCCGGGTAGTATCTGTGGCGTTCCAGGTCGCCTGCAAAAAGACCGACCAAAGACTGGTATCCTGATTAAAGCTTCGAGGCACGGCAATGTCGATAAGCTGTTGGGCTGCTCCAGCTGGATAGGCTGAAACCGTGCCACCATCAGGTATAAAGGCCGAGGGCAGGAGAGTATCAAGAGTATTACCTATAACACTGCCCGGGGTAGTGTAAAACCTGTCGTCAAATTCCAACTCACTCTCGTGAATATAGAGTCCGGCTATCCAGTCAAAAAGCTCACCACCCGGAGAGGTAATGCGGAATTCCTGACTGAACTGCTCGAATTCTTCATTTGACTGAACAAAAAACACATCGGCACTGGTGAAGTCACAGTCACACAACTCCTCGTAATCATAGGTGAGATAACCCGTAGTAGAGGTCAGAGTGTAATCGCCCCAGAGATACTCGAGATTCAGGCTGAGGTTGTCCGTTTCGTTATAGCTGTAATCCCCGTTACTGGAACGTTTATAGTCCAGATCGGTGTTTAGGACAGAATCGGAAGTAGGATCGGCACTTGTGACCGCTGCGGCCGGATTGAGCGAGTAGAGAAACTCACTCCAACTGGCTCCACCCAGGGCCGGGTTAAGAGAAGGTTCATCGGCGGCAATTTCAATCTGCCGACCTGTGATATCAAAGTTGCTGTGGGCGAATTTCAAAGTCGCTTCAAGCTCGTTGCTGGCCTGCCACTGAAGAGTAAAACGTGTCGTGCTTTCATCTCGTTCCGGCTCGGACGACGCATCAAGGTTCTCTACATAACCATCCAGAGTTCGTGAACGGTGTGCCACACGACCTGTCAGATTTTCGGCAATGGGGCCGGACAGGATAACCTCTGCCATTTGCTCACCAAACTCTGGCTCAAATAGCAGGGAAACGCTGCCTTCAAAATCATCACTCGGATTAGCCGTAATCAGGCTCATTGCCCCGGCCACACTATTTTTTCCGTACAGAATGTTCTGCGGACCGCGCAATACCTCTACACGATCCAGATCCAAAAATGGTGCACGGGATAATTGCGAACGTCCGTAATAGATGCCATCAACATACATACCCACAGACTGCTCAAAGCCCTGATTGATGCCTGAGCCAATGCCGCGCATATAAATATTGGTCCCAATACCTGTCTCGGACATGGTCAGATTGGGAACATAGGCCTGAAGGTCTTCAAGCTTGGTAATACCCGCCTCCGACAACTTTGCACCTGTTGTAACACTAACGGAAACTGGAACGTCCTGAAGACTTTGGCTGCGCTTCTGAGCGGTAACAATAATTTCTTCCAAAGTTAACGGCTGCCCATACGCACAGAATGATAGGAAAGCGGCCCCCAAAACAGCCACCCCCCTAAACGCTACAAGAGAATAGATAGACTTAGACATGTTTTCCTCCACCCTTTCCGGCTCCTGCCGAATTGTTTCACTCAATTTTGTTGTTCTATAGAGATGAGCTGATCATAATTGCGCCATCCGGGTTGAACAACTTGCTTAAGGCTTGTTAACCCCTAGCTTTGCACTAATTACGAGTAAATATGGATAAAAAACAATTACGTGCCATTGGCCATGGCCTGAAACCGGTTGTGATCGTCGGTCAGAAGGGTATTTCAGATACTTTGCTGACAGAAACAGACCGCAGCCTGAATGACCATGAGTTGATAAAGATCAAATTGGCCAGTACTGACCGTGAGCTACGCAAGCAGCAAATTGAGGCTATTTGTGAAAACTGCAAAGCTGAATTGATTCAAAACATTGGCAAAACAGCGTTGATTTTCAGGAAGAACAGCCGGCCAAACCCGAGAACATCAAACCTGATTCGGGCTTTGGCCGATTGACAGAGTTTATATGTACTGAACCTGGTCGATTTCAAATTCGGATTCGCCTGCCGGCGTTTTGATAACCACATCATCACCAACGGATTTACCAATAAGCCCGCGTGCGATGGGTGAGTTCACCGAAATTTTTCCGGATTTTACATCCGCTTCATCGTCGCCCACGATTTGGTAAACGGATCTGGCATCGGTATCCAGATTAATCAAGGATACTGTTGCCCCAAAGATCACTTTATCCGAAGCGGGAATCTGGGTAATGTCGATGATCTGTGCATTCGCCAGTTTACCTTCAATCTCCTGAATACGGCCTTCGGCAAAGCTCTGCTGTTCACGCGCTGCATGGTATTCGGCATTTTCTTTTAAATCACCGTGCTCACGTGCTTCGGCAATAGCCTTGACGATACGCGGCCGCTCAACTTTCTTCAGGTGATCCAACTCGGCCCGGAGACTTTCGGCTCCGCCTTTTGTCATAGGTACTTGATTCATATTTTTAGTAAATTCTCGTGTAAATCCTGCAGTCGGTAAACCATGTTTTCAGCTTGATTGCTGAGAGACATGACCATAGCTTCGCCGCCAGCCAAAGTAGTAGTGTAATACACACCCGAAGCCTCCGCGCTAGACCGGATAGTAGAGGAATCTGCAACGGCTTGACGCCCCTCGGTGGTATTGATGATGGACTGAATTTCACCGTTTTTTATCATATCAACGATATGGGGTCGTCCTTCAGTGACCTTGTTGACGCGGGTAACCTCTATACCAGCAGCACTCAATACAGCTGCCGTACCTTCAGTGGCTACAATAGCAAAACCAAGTTCAATAAGTTGCTTTGCTACAGGCACCAAGGGTTGCTTATCAACATCTCGAACGCTCAGAAAAACACTGCCCGATTCGGGAATAGGCGAACTCGAACCCAACTGGGCTTTGCGATAGGCTTCGGCAAAACTTGAACCCACACCCATAACTTCGCCTGTGGATTTCATCTCGGGCCCCAAGATAGGGTCCACACCGGGAAACTTGTTAAAGGGGAACACCGCCTCTTTAACATGGAAACACTGGGGAACTATTTCTTTCTCGAAGCCCTGCTCGGCCAAACTGGTTCCCGCCATACATCGCGCCGCCACCTTGGCAAGGGAAACCCCTATACATTTGGACACAAAAGGCACGGTTCGGGAAGCCCGGGGATTCACCTCGATGATGTATATCTCACCATCCTGATAGGCCAACTGGACATTCATCAGTCCCACCACCCCCAGCTCGATGGCCATTTTTCGGACCCAGTCCTTCATGGTTTCCTGTACATCCATGGGCAAACTGTAAGGGGGCAAGGAGCATGCCGAGTCCCCAGAGTGCACTCCGGCCTGCTCAATGTGCTGCATAATGCCGCCAATCACGACTTGCTTACCATCTGAAACGGCATCCACATCAACCTCTACAGCGGCACCAAGGAACATATCCAGCAGCACGGGCGCTTCTTCACTAACCCGTACAGCTTCACGCATGTAGTTGCGCAATTCGGCTTCAGAATAAACCACTTCCATAGCTCGCCCCCCCAATACATAGGAAGGTCGAACCACCAACGGATAGCCGATTTGTTCAGCTTTCGAGATCGCAGCTTCAACCGAACGGACTGTCGCATTTGGCGGCTGACGTAATTGCAGATGTTGCAACATCTGTTGAAAACGTTCGCGGTCTTCGGCTCGGTCAATAGCATCCGGCGTGGTACCGATAATCGGCACTCCGGCAGCCTCGAGGGCTCGCGCCAGCTTCAATGGTGTTTGCCCACCGAACTGCACAATGACACCCACTGGTTTTTCCACCGCGACTATCTCGAGCACATCCTCAAGAGTTACGGGTTCGAAATAGAGTCGGTCAGAGGTATCGTAATCCGTTGAGACGGTCTCCGGGTTACAGTTGACCATAATGGTTTCATAGTTGTCCTCACGCATGGCAAATGCGGCGTGCACACAACAATAATCAAACTCGATACCCTGACCGATACGGTTTGGACCACCGCCCAATACCAGAATTTTTTCCCTGCCTGTTAGATCCGCCTCGCACTCTTCTTCATAAGTAGAGTACATATAGGCGGTGGAGGTAGAAAACTCGGCAGCACAGGTATCTACACGTTTGTAAACCGGGCGCACATTCAAATTATGCCGATAGGCACGCAGCTCAGCTTCTGAAACCTGTAACAGCCTGGATAAACGGATATCAGAAAAGCCTTTGCGCTTAAGCTTACGCATAAAATCCTGAGTCAGGTCAGCGAGATTTTTGGTCTCAAGCCATTTTTCGATGGCAACAAGCTCTTCGATTTGCACCAAAAACCAGGGGTCAATTGCTGATAATCGCTGAATTTCGGTAATTGGCATTTCAGCCCTGAAGGCATCCGCCACATACCAGATTCTTTCTGCCCCCGGTTCGGATAAGGCCTCTCTCAACTTGCTTAGCAAATCCGGATCGTCCAGATCGAGGACAGGGTCAAAACCCGTCGCACCCACTTCCAGACCGCGCAGGGCTTTCTGCAAAGATTCCTGAAAGGTACGCCCGATAGCCATCACTTCACCGACCGATTTCATCTGAGTTGTCAGTTTGGCATCGGCCGTATTGAACTTTTCAAAGGCAAAACGCGGTATCTTGGTAACTACATAATCAATGGAAGGCTCGAATGAAGCAGGCGTCGCACCACCGGTAATTTCATTCTGCAATTCGTCCAGGGTATATCCCACCGCCAACTTGGCCGCCACCTTGGCAATAGGGAAACCCGTTGCTTTTGACGCCAAGGCAGAGGAGCGGGATACCCGCGGGTTCATCTCGATAACTACAAGTCGCCCCGTATCGGGATGTACCGCAAACTGCACGTTGGACCCACCGGTATCAACACCGATTTCACGCAATACCGCTATAGAGGCGTTGCGCATAATCTGATATTCCTTATCGGTTAACGTCTGGGCAGGCGCAACGGTTATGGAATCTCCGGTGTGTACACCCATAGGGTCAAAATTTTCGATGGAGCAAATAATGATGCAGTTGTCGGCGCTATCCCGAACTACCTCCATCTCATACTCTTTCCAGCCTAGTAGTGATTCATCGATCAACAGCTCGGAAGTTGGCGAAAGATCAAGCCCGCGCAAACAAATCTCTTCATACTCTTCACGATTGTACGCAATACCGCCACCACTTCCACCCATGGTAAAGGATGGACGAACCACCAGCGGATAACCGAGTTCTTCGGGAATCTGTTTAGCCTCTTCCATCGAATGAACAATGCGCGAGTTCGGCGTTTCCAGACCAATCTTTTTCATTGCCTGATCGAACAATTGACGATCTTCGGCTTTCTCAATGGCTGCTTCTTTTGCACCAATCAGCTCGACACCATATTTTTCCAGAACGCCATTGCGGGCCAAATCCAGCGCACAGTTCAGTGCTGTTTGCCCACCCATAGTTGGCAGTACGGCATCGGGTCTCTCTTTCTCGATGATTCGCTCAACCATCTTCCACTCGACCGGCTCGATATAGGTAGAATCAGCCATGCTGGGGTCGGTCATAATGGTTGCCGGGTTGGAGTTCACCAGAATTACCCTGTAGCCCTCTTCTTTCAGAGCCTTACAGGCTTGAGCACCCGAGTAGTCAAACTCACAAGCCTGACCAATAACAATTGGACCGGCACCAATAATTAAAATGGATTCAATATCGGTTCGTTTTGGCATTAGCTTGGGGTTCCTGAAAGGTTTGCAGAGCTCTGCGCCATCTGCTGAATAAATAGATCAAAAAGCGGCAACACATCATGAGGGCCCGGACTGGCTTCGGGGTGCCCCTGAAAACTGAAGGCCGGTTTGCCTTCTATGCGAATGCCTTGCAAGGTGCCATCAAAAAGAGATTTATGTGTAGGCACCACCGATTCGGGCAGAGTGCTTTCGTTCACCGCAAAACCGTGGTTTTGGCTTGTAATCATCACTCGGTTGCTTTGCAGATCCAGAACCGGGTGATTGCCACCGTGATGCCCGAATTTCATCTTTTCGGTAGTTGCGCCCGCAGCCAGAGCCAAGAGCTGATGACCGAGACAAATGCCGAACATTGGCATTGAAATTTCCAGCAGTTTGCGAATCGCATCAATGGCGTAGTCACAGGGTTCGGGATCCCCTGGCCCGTTAGACAAAAATACACCATCTGGCTCAAGCGCCAGGATATCTTCGGCCGAAGTCGTCGCCGGAACAACTCGCACATCGCAGTTACGATCGGCAAGCAGCCTGAGAATATTTTGTTTTACTCCAAAATCGAGAGCTACAACCCGATATTTACTCTGTGGCGCAGCCCGATGCCCTTCACCGAGTTTCCAGCTTCCTTCACTCCAGCTGTAATTACTCTCGGTAGTAACCACTGAGGCAAGGTCCATACCCTGCAGCCCAGCGAACTCTTGCGCCAACTTGATTGCGGCTTGCTCATCTATGTCACCGGCCATCAGGCAGGCATTTTGCGCCCCTTTATCTCGCAATAAACGCGTCAGCTTTCGGGTGTCAATCTCGGCAATGGCAACAACATTTTTCTGCTGCAAATAATCTTCGAGAGATATCTGATTCCGAAAGTTGCTGGGAATCATGGATAGATCCCGAATCACCATGCCCGATGCGTGGACCATTTGTGATTCGCTGTCTTCGGCGTTAATTCCGACATTGCCAATATGAGGGTAGGTAAAGGTAATTATCTGCCGGCTGTAGGAGGGATCCGTCAGAATTTCCTGATAGCCTGTCATGGAGGTATTAAACACAACCTCACCAACTCGCGAGCCTCTCGCACCAATACTCACACCCCGAAAGATCGTGCCGTCAGCGAGAGCTAAAATTGCGGGTTCGGTTATTTTTTCGATCACTCTCTCACCATTGGTATCTGATTTTGTGGGTGCAGTAGAGCGTCTAGCTTGAGACTAGAGGCGAAATTCGGGCCGTAAAAAAGCGAGGGGAAACCTTGCGCTTCGCCTCGCGTACCGATATATCTGCCAAGCTAGCTTCACGCGTTTTTACGTCTAACTAGTGCGCTACTGCTAGAGGGGCATTATAGAGAACCAGAGGCTCAACTGTCTATGTGAATTCACATCCATGTAACAAAAAAAGCCCGGACAAAACCGGGCTTTTTTATTTGCGGATAAAACCCGCAGATTTAAGGAAATATCAGGCAGCAGTTGCTACCTTAACGGCCTCTTGTACTTCTTCATCAGCCGACTTCACGCTTTTCTCAACACTTTTTTCGAACCAGGTTTTCAACTCCTCCGAAACCTGTTGGGCTACCGCAACGTTTGCTTGTGCAGCCTCGGTCAGCTTGCCAGTGAATTCTTCAACCAAAGCTGTTTGATTGGATATGAATTCCTTCGGATCGCTTGATCCCTTTGCCACATCGAGCTGTTTCTCGGAACCGGAAACATAAAGGTTCGCCAGGCTGATTTGGCTTTCAAGAACCTTGCTCATTAAACGGCTATTGATATCGATCAGCTCTTTCGCTGATGTGATGGCATCTTTCCCATACCCACTTACTGAATTAAAAATTTCTGCTTTCATGGCGCTGCTCCGGTTTTGATCTCTGAGAGATCGGTGTATTCAAATTCGGTTTGACTTGCACAGAATTAACTTCTTGTGCACTGCACTATATGGCCATGATAATTTGAACTTCAAGAGGCTGTCAATAATTTTTTTGTGCCCTGCACAATAGGCTTGGCAAAAAATAGCCTGGACAGCGCCAGGCGATTTTTTTAATGGTTTACGCTCTCTAGCTCATATATAAACCGCCATTTACAGGCAAGTTTATGCCCGTAATATAAGCAGACTCGTCCGCACACAAAAATGCCACGGCATGTCCAATCTCAACCGGCTGGGCCATACGACCAACCGGAACCGAAGCGACAATCTGATTGCGAATATCTTCTGGCACAGCCGCTGTCATACGGGTTTCTACATAACCCGGAGACACCGAGTTTACTGTCACCCCTTTGCGCGCCATTTCCTGGGCCAGAGCCATGGTAAAACCATGAACCCCCGCCTTGGCAGCAGAATAATTCGTCTGTCCGAATTGCCCTTTCTGACCATTAACCGAAGAAATATTGACGATTCTCCCCCATCCCGAATCACCCATAGGTTCGACGATCTGCCGGCACACATTAAAAAGACTATTCAGATTAGTGTTAATCACAGCATTCCAATCTTCGGGAGGCATCTTTTTCAAGAAAGCATCCCTGGTAATACCCGCACAATTAACGATTATCGATATGGGGCCGACTCGCGTGGCAACATCGTCAAGCATAGCGCCAGTGGAATCAAAATCAGATACGTTGCC
>JBFHKI010000040.1:0-11442 GCA_041595415.1 Pseudomonadales bacterium
CATATCCAAACCCTCCCTCAACAGATTAATACCTACCAATACATCAAATACACCGAGACGAAGGTCACGGATTATTTCTATGCGCTCGACAGTATCAATGTCGGAATGCAGGTAACGAACTTTCACCTGCTGTTCGGAAAGATATTCAGTCAGATCCTCGGACATGCGCTTGGTAAGCGTTGTAATCAATACACGTTGTTTTTTCTCTACACATTTATGGATCTCGGAAAGCACATCACCAACCTGGGTGGTTGCCGGACGTATGTCGATCTCTGGATCGAGCAATCCGGTCGGCCGCACGATTTGCTCGACTACTGCGGAAGACTTTTCCTCTTCATATTTACCCGGGGTCGCACTGACAAAAATGAGTTGCGTAGCAAGCCTTTCCCATTCTTCAAATCGCAAAGGCCGATTATCCATTGCCGATGGCAATCGAAAACCGTAATTCACCAAGGTTTCTTTGCGTGATCGATCGCCCTTATACATAGCCCCGAGCTGAGGAATAGTCACATGGGACTCATCAACAACCACCAATGCATCATGGGGCACATAGTCGAATAAGGTCGGTGGCGGCTCGCCTTCCTCGCGGCCGGACAGATAACGGGAGTAATTCTCCACCCCTGTGCAATAGCCAAGCTCCCGCATCATCTCCAAGTCATAGCGTGTACGCTGCTCCAGTCGCTGGGCTTCAACAAGGAGGTCGTTGTCACGCAGGTATTTCAACCTTTCCTGTAACTCAACCTCTATCTGATCAACCGCACGGAGAATAGTTTCTCTGGGTGTTGCGTAATGGGTTTTAGGATAGATGGTAATGCGTGGTACTTCGCCTTGAGACTCGCCGGTCAAGGGGTCAAACAGGGTTATCTTTTCAACCTCCTCGTCAAAAAGCTCCACTCTGACCGCAAGTTCGTCGGACTCCGCCGGAAAAATATCAATGATGTCACCCCGCACACGGAAGGTGGCGCGACGGAAGTCAGTGTCATTTCGGCTGTATTGAAGTTCCGCTAACCTTGAGAGAATAAATCGTTGATCAACCAGATCGCCCCGAACCAGGTGCAACATCATCTTCAGATAGGCATCTGGGTCTCCCAGTCCGTATATAGCGGACACTGTTGCCACCACAATCACATCTCGCCGCTCCATTAGAGATTTTGTTGCGGACAAACGCATCTGCTCAATATGTTCGTTGACCGAGGAATCCTTCTCGATAAAGGTATCCGAAGCCGGTACGTAGGCCTCCGGCTGGTAATAGTCATAATAGGAGACAAAATACTCAACAGAATTTCGTGGGAAAAATTCTTTCAGTTCGCCATAAAGTTGCGCCGCCAAGGTTTTGTTATGCGCGAGAACAATAGCTGGCCGATTGGATTCGGCAATAACGTTGGCGATGGTGTAGGTTTTACCGGAACCGGTTACGCCCAGCAATGTCTGACTGGCCAAACCGTCGTCCAAGCCTTCCAGAAGCTGTCTGATTGCCTCGGGCTGGTCTCCTGCAGGCTGATATTTTGAAATTAATTCGAAGTTGCGGTCGGCCAAGATAAATTTGCTCGTTTTCGGGGCTCATAGTCTATTGACCCATTTCGAGCTCGTCTATAAGATACGCGACCTCACGATTCCGCCTTAGCTCAGTTGGTAGAGCAAATGACTGTTAATCATTGGGTCGCTGGTTCGAGCCCAGCAGGCGGAGCCAAACAATAAAAAAGGCCACCTTCTGGTGGCCTTTTTTATTGTCCTGGTTTTATCACTTCTGCGCGGTGCCCAACTGGGCTCAAATGGCTAAGCCTCTGGCGAAGACTGGATGAGAACGAGGTTCACGGAAATATATTTCCACCCTTCCGAACACCCACGCCTTTGCGCCAAGTCTGAAGAAGTAAGTAACACTAGTTCACAGGGCGTACATCTGCTTCAAACCCAGACTGCTAAACCTCACTGCCTAAACATCGTCGAAACTGATAATTTAACGTAGAATACGCCCCCCAATATCCACCAACTAGTAGGAACCAGAAAACAATGAGTAAATTCAAGGTCGTCCTTACCGACAACATTTTCCCTGATCTGATTATCGAACGGGAAATGCTAGACAAAATCGATGCTGAATTGGTCGAAGTAACCGATCCGGCAACTCTGGCAGAAGAAGTAAAAGACGCTGATGCCGTAATCAACACCTATGCCCAAATGACACCTGAAATCATCGGCGGCATGGAAAAATGCAAATTGATCATTCGCAACGGAATTGGTGTGAATACTATCGATGTGGACGCCTGTAACGCCAAAGGCATTATGGTTGCCAATATCCCAACTTACTGTATCGAAGAAGTTGCGACCCACGCTATTGCCTTGATGCTGACGCTGAACCGCAAGATTTTTCACTACAATAAAAGTGTTCGTTCCGGTGTATGGGACGTAAAAGAAGGCATGCCGATCAACTCTGTGGTTGGTGGAACCCTGGGTTTGGTTGGTTTTGGTCGTATTCCACGCCTGATCAATGAGCGCGCACTGGCTCTTGGCATGAAAGTATTGGCCTATGACCCCTTTATAACGGCAGAAAATGCCGCCGAAGCGGGCGCCCAAAAAGCCGAAATGGATCAGATTATCGCCGAAAGTGATTTCATCTCGATTCACTGCCCACTGACTCCAGAAACCAAAGGCATGTTCAACTACGAAGCCTTTAAGGCGATGAAAGATACAGCCTATCTGATCAATACCGCCCGTGGACCTATCGTCAACGAGCCAGACCTTGTAAGAGCGCTGGAAGAAGGCTTGATAGGCGGCGCCGGCCTCGATGTACTGATGGAAGACAAAGGTCAGACAGATCACCCTCTCTATGCTTTTGAGAACGTAATTCTGACACCTCACGCAGCTTGGTATTCTGAAACCTCCATCCTGCGTCGCCGTACACAAACCGTCGACAGCGTTATTGAAGTCTTGGAAGGACGCGAACCTCACTCTTTCCTGAACAAGGCCAAAATCAAAGGCTGATATCTTTTGACAAGGTAATAAAAAAGCCCTCCTATGGAGGGCTTTTTTTTGAAACTCTAACTAAAACCAAAGAGCTAAATCTCTAGTTCTTCTGCGGGTCCAAAATCCACTTTACGATTGATCTTGGAGCTCGCTTTCAAACTTTCGGTATAGGCTGCCCATTCGAGCTCACTTCGCTCTAAGGCAACTTGCTCCCTGGCCTGAAGCAACTGACCTTCGGTCTGGTCTTCCAAGGCACCTGCCTGAGCGGAGGTAATACGGAAAACCTGATAATTTCCATCAGATGTACGCCCCCCGGACACAATTGGCAGGCCCACATCAACCAGAGTAGAAAAGATCAATGTACCAATCTCTCCTGCAGTGCCACGAGGTGTATCCAAAGCTGCTTGCCAGATAAAACCTTCACGCTCGGCAACAGAATCCAAAGCTGCTCCATTGCGGATTTCCGCTTGAAAGCCGGAAGCCATTTCTTCCAACAGACTACCGGCCTCTTCGCGTTGAAGTTGCGCAACGATTTGCTCTCTGACTTCTGCTAAAGGCGGGATCGCACTCGGCAAAAATTCAGCCAAATGAACCACTACCGATTCATTCTCAGAGAGCTCAATAACTTCACTATTCAATTCGCTTTCGAGCACAATATCGCTAAAGGCAACAGCTCGTACCGCTGCGCTTTGCGCGATCCCGGTTCCAGCGTTTTCTGTAAAGCTTTCTGACGTTTGAATAACCAGTGCATCTCCGTGGCTGAAAGCGTCTTTCAATTGCTGTAAGTCATCTGTAGAAAAGGCGAGCTCTCTAAGCTCTTCCAGAGCATTCTGGTAAACCTCTTGAGCCAATTCATTTCTGACTTCTAGCTCAATTGCGTCGTATTGTGACTCGAGATCAAAATCTGTTTCGGTTGCCTCTGTAACCAATATTAAATGCGTACCGGCATCAGTCGTCACAGGTTCTGACAAATCACCAGCAACCAAGCCGGAAATGGCAGCCTCAAAATTCGCCGGGAAGGTTCCACCTTGGGTGTAACCCAGATCCCCTCCAAAATTAGCCGAACCCACATCCACAGAAAACTCAGCGGCCAAATCAGAGAATGACTCACCTTGAGCTAATCGTTCCTGAACTTCCTGAACCTGCTCTTCAACTGAGGCATCTTCTGTTTCAGCGAACAAAATATGAGAAACACGGCGCTGATCGCCCTGCTGGGTTTTAAGCAGTTCAAAACGCTCCAATACCAGCTGGTTCAAGTCTTCCCGGCTTGCAGTTTCTTCAAAGAAGAGATCCGGACTCAGGGTGACATAATTCAGGGACACCATGTCAGGCAAACGAAAGTCTTCCTGGTAAAAATTGTAGTAGGACAGTACGTCTTCTTCCGGAATTTGCACCGAAGCCATTACCTCTGCTTCCGGAATAGTAAAATACTGATAGGAGCGTGTTTCTTGAGTTAACTCTATACGCTGCTGTAAATCTTTTTGGGTGGCAAAGGCTGTGGCCCGAATACCGGCAAGAATCTGATTGGCAATAATTTCATCCGATAAAGCCTCGGCAAAAGTACTGGGGGTATACCCGTAGTTCGCCAGAAAATTACTGAATATAGCCTGATTAAACTGGCCACCTACCTGAAAACTGGCCATTGATCGAACCTGCTCGGCCAGAAACTGATCAGATACAGCCAGATTGTCGCGTTTGGCTTTGGACAGGAGAGTCTTTTGTTCAATTAATTGTTCAAAAGCAACAGGCCGAATAGCTTCCTCATCAATAATGGATGGATCTATCTCAGCTCCGAGGTAACTCATAATCTGGTTAATCTGGGAAACCACGGCTCTTTCGAGCTCTAGTTCGGTGATTTCTTCACCATTAACAGTCGCAACATCATTTACACGCGTACTGTTCAGGAAAATGGATTCCACACCAAAAAATGCGAGGGGAATAGCAATAAGGGCGACGAGGATACCTGCCACAGCGCCGGATAGATTTTCTCTTAAGCTCTGAATCATTCTGTTTGTCTTTGAATAGCTACATCTGTTTGGTATGAAAAAAAGGCGCATCAAAATGCGCCTTTTCCCTATAACCCTTCCCGTAAGTATACAGAAAGGGTTATGCCATCATTATTCTTAATTAACGGCGTCTTTGAGCGCTTTACCGGCTTTAAAGCCTGGTACTTTTGCCGCAGCAATCTGGATAGTTGCACCAGTTTGTGGGTTACGACCTGTACGAGCAGCTCGGTCTTTTACAGAAAATGTACCAAAACCAACAAGAGATACAGAATCTCCTGATTTCAGTGCGCTTGTAATACTGTCAGTAACCGCGTCCAGCGCTGCGCCGGCTTTGGCTTTTGAAATATCTGCGGATGATGCAATTTGCTCAATAAGTTCGCTTTTATTCACGTTTTGATACCTTCTAAAGTGTGATCGGAAATAAGGGCTTTTCAGCTACCTCCCCAATGGTGCTTGCGTCATTATAATTTTCCCCTAAGCACCCGGCTAAGCTTTATACCAAGCGGCCTAGCGTCGGGTCAAGCTCCTTTTCTAATGAGTGCTCGGACGAATTGAATCCGAAACTTCAGCTTCGGGTTCTTTTTGATTTTTTTGCAGATTTTTTTCGTCCAGAGGGACCGGCAAACTTTCCAGAGCAATCTCCAGTACTTCGTCGATCCAGCGTGCAGTTTTAATATTCAGGTCATCTTTAATATTGTCCGGTATCTCACTGATATTTTTCTCATTACCTTCAGGGATGATCACGGTTTTTATGCCACCACGATGCGCGGCCAACAGCTTTTCCTTAACACCACCAATGCTCAAAACTTCTCCACGAAGCGTGATTTCTCCAGTCATTGCAACATCTGCGCGAACCGGGATTTTGGTTAGTTCAGAAACCAGTGCGGTGACCATACCAACACCCGCACTAGGGCCATCTTTTGGTGTTGCCCCTTCCGGAATGTGGATATGAACATCTTTATGCGTGTAAAAATCTGGATCTATCCCGAGAGTTTGTGCCCTGCCCCGCACGACAGTGAAGGCGGCCTGAATAGATTCTTGCATAACATCGCCGAGAGAGCCTGTTTTTATAATCTTGCCATTGCCCGGCACGCTGGAAGCCTCGATGGTTAACAGCTCACCACCCACCTGGGTCCAGGCCAAACCCGTTACCTGACCTATACGGTTGGTTTCTTCGGTGACACCATAGGTATATTTAGGCACCCCCAGAAACTCTTCCAGCAAGCTGTCTTCAATCAGAAGCGTTGAATTCTTGGATACTTTTTCTTTGGTATTTCGCGTTACCACCTTACGGCAAATTTTTGCGATTTCACGCTCCAAACCACGCACACCAGCTTCCCGCGTATACTCGCGAACAATTCTGCGTACAGCGGCTTCTGGCAGCTCCAGTTCGCCTTTTTTCAAGCCATTTGCCTTGCTTTGTTTTGGCAACAAATAACGACTGGCGATAGCAATTTTTTCGTCTTCGGTATAACCCGGGATACGAATAACTTCCATTCGATCCAACAATGGTCCCGGAATATTCATGGAATTGGCCGTACAGACAAACATTACATCCGACAGGTCAAAGTCCACTTCAAGATAATGGTCATTGAAGCTGGTGTTTTGCTCCGGATCCAAAACTTCCAGTAATGCCGAAGCCGGGTCGCCGCGGTAATCCATGCCCAGCTTATCAACCTCGTCCAACAGGAATAACGGATTATTCACCTGAACTTTACTTAGCTTCTGGATTAATTTACCGGGCATTGAGCCGATATAGGTTCGACGATGGCCGCGAATTTCGGCTTCGTCCCGAACGCCTCCAAGAGACATTCGCACAAACTCTCTGTTGGTTGCCTTGGCTATTGATTCACCAAGAGAGGTTTTACCTACACCCGGAGGCCCTACCAGGCAGAGAATCGGGCCTTTAAGTTTTTTGACCCGCTTTTGCACGGCCAGAAACTCGAGGATTCGCTCTTTGACCTCTTCCAAACCGTAATGGTCGCGTTCCAGCAAAGTCTCAGCACGAGACAGATCATGGCGCACCTTGGATCGTTTTGACCAAGGCACATTGACCATCCAATCAATATAATTGCGAATAACCGAGGCTTCTGCGGACATAGGCGACATCATTTTCAACTTGGCCAATTCCGAGTCCGCTTTTTCCCGAGCTTTTTGGGGCATACCGGATTCGGCAATCTTGCTCTCGAGTGCAGAGAATTCATCTCTTTCGCCATCGATATCACCGAGCTCTTTCTGAATAGCCTTCATCTGTTCATTCAGATAGTACTCGCGCTGGCTTTTCTCCATCTGTTTTTTGACACGCGACCTGATACGCTTTTCAACACGCTGAAGATCCACCTCGGAATCAACCAGCTCGAGCAGCGTATTCACCCGCTCGCCGACGTCGGTAATTTCCAGAATCTGCTGTTTTGTCTCAAGCTCAAAAGGCATATGCATGGCAACGCTGTCGGCCAACACAGGAAGCTCTTTGATATCCTGTAATGAAGCCATCACCTCTTTTGGCAACTTCTTGCTCATCGAGGCATATTCCTCAAGCTCGCCTCTCAGTGTTGCCATCAGCACCTCTGCTTCGGCATCTGTGGTCTTTTGTTGCTCAAGAATTCGGAAATCACTTTCCCAGTAATCGGCTTCAGCGGAAACATCCCGGATGGAGGAAAGCACTACTCTCTCCTGACCTTCAACCAGGATCTTCAGTGTTCCATCGGGTAGCTTCAAGAATTGCAGTATTGTGGCCAGAGTGCCCACTTCATAGAGTTTGTTTTGAACCGGATCGTCGTCATCCGCCTCATGTTGGGCAACCAGAAGAATCTGTTTATCTGCCTGCGCCGCCGCTGCTTTTATCGCATTGACCGACTTTTCCCTTCCCACAAACAGAGGAATTACCATTTGAGGGTAAACCACTACATCTCTCAGCGGGATGAGCGGCAGGCTTGGCAATGAGTTGCTTTTAGATTCGGTCATAATTGCTCTTTTAAATATCCAGACTCAGGGGATATTGGGATGAATTGTCTTCTTACAAGAAGAAAGAGCAAACCCAAAGAAACTAATGATCCAGCTCAGAAGCTATTCTTCCGAGTTTGTAGTCTGGGTGCTCGGCGTTTCATAAACCAGAATGGGGTCTGATTCGCCTTCGATTACCGAAGCGTCAATCACTACCTTCACGACATCCGGAAGGGAAGGTATCTGATACATGGTATCTAAAAGAACCGACTCCAGTATTGAACGCAAACCTCGCGCTCCGGTTTTTCGCTCCAGAGCTTTTCTCGCCACCGCCAACAAGGCATCGGGACGAAAGTCTATTTCCACATCTTCCATAGCAAAAAGGTGCTGATATTGCTTGGTGAGGGAATTTTTTGGTTCAGTCAAAATTTGGATCAGGGCTTCTTCAGACAACTCCTCCAGAGTAGCTAAAACAGGAAGGCGCCCAATAAATTCAGGTATCAAACCAAACTTGATCAAATCTTCCGGTTCAACTTTGCGGAAGGCATCACCAATGCTCATGCTGTCATTTTTACTACGTACTTCGGCACCAAAACCTATACCGCTTTTTTCCGTACGTTCTCGCACAACCTTATCGAGACCAGCAAAAGCACCGCCACATATAAAAAGTATATTGGAGGTATCAACCTGCAAAAATTCCTGCTGGGGATGTTTACGCCCACCCTGCGGAGGAACCGAAGCGACGGTGCCCTCAATCAGTTTTAACAGAGCTTGTTGCACCCCTTCTCCAGACACGTCACGTGTTATAGATGGGTTGTCCGATTTTCTGGAGATTTTGTCTATTTCATCGATGTACACGATGCCCATCTGTGCTTTTTCAACATCGTAATCGCATTTTTGCAGCAACTTCTGGATGATGTTTTCAACATCCTCACCCACATAACCAGCTTCTGTAAGAGTAGTGGCGTCTGCAATAGTAAAGGGCACATTGAGCAGGCGGGCTAAAGTTTCAGCCAACAGGGTTTTACCGCAACCGGTTGGACCTATCAGCAAGATATTACTTTTGCTCAGTTCAACCTGCTCAGTACCTTTTTTGGCATTTGGGGCGCGGAGCCTCTTGTAGTGGTTATAAACCGCAACGGAAAGAACTTTTTTTGCCTGGGGTTGGCCTATCACATATTCGTCGAGCTTCTCACGAATTTCCTTAGGGGTCGGAAGCTTGGTTTCACCCTCCGAGCCTGCAGTTTCTTCTATCTCTTCTCGAATAATGTCATTGCAAATCTCAACACATTCGTCGCAGACAAATACTGAAGGGCCAGCTATGAGCTTCTTGACGTCGTGCTGACTTTTTCCACAAAAAGAGCAATAAAGCAGCTTGTTATCATCAGCGTTGTTATCTTTATCAGACATATAAAGTTGTTCCAGACTAATTCGTTGTCTCGTAGTCAGGTCAAGTTATCGAATAACCCGAGCCGAGTAAAGCATCAACGCGAGCTAACGACCTCATCGATCAAACCGTAGGCTTTGGATTCATCGGCGCTCATAAAGTTATCTCGCTCGGTATCGCGGTGAATGGTTTCGATATCCTGACCTGTATGCTTGGCCATGATTTCGTTCATTTTTTCACGAATCTTGAGTATTTCCTGCGCCTGAATTTGGATATCTGTCGACTGCCCTTGAGCCCCGCCGCTAGGTTGGTGAATCATGGCGCGGGAATTTGGCAAGGAGTACCTTTTACCTGGAGCACCAGCTGCCAACAAGAAAGCCCCCATGCTGCACGCTTGACCGATACACATGGTGCTTACATCGGGTTTAACGAATTGCATGGTGTCATAGATAGACATGCCAGCTGTCACCGAGCCACCGGGCGAGTTGATATAGAGATGAATATCTTTATCGGGGTTTTCTGCTTCCAAAAAAAGCAACTGCGCCACAACCAAGTTGGCCGAATAATCATCCACTGGCCCGACAAGAAAAACAACGCGCTCTTTTAACAGGCGTGAATAGATATCGTATGAGCGCTCTCCCCGTGAGGATTGTTCTACTACTATAGGCACCAACCCCAGCCCTTGGGGATTTGTTATTTCAGTTCGCATCAATCTTTCCAAATCAGTTTCAAATATTATGCCCCGAATCACTCAGACCGGGCAGCCATTACCTCTTTGTAGCTCTTGGTTGCAACAGAAACCTTAGCCTGTTCGAGCAAGAATTCCACTACCTGATCTTCCAGGACTTTCATTTTCAGACTATTCAAAGCCTCTACATTCTGTAAATAGTAGTTTTCGACTTCTGTCGATTGCTCGTAGGATGCGGCTATTTTTTTCACCTCATCCTGTACTCTTTTCTCATCGGCGACCAGATTATTTGTCTTGACTATTTCTGACACCAGCAAACCTAACTTAACGCGCTTAACGGCTTGATCAGAAAATGGTTCGTCGGGAACGCCAGACAGATCAATGTTTTGCCCCTGGCCGTATTGTTGAATCATCTCCTGCTTCAAGCGTTTGATTTCTTCACTTACAAGAGCCTGGGGAACCAAAATCTCATTGGCGTCGGCAAGGCTATCCATAACGGCTGATTTCAACCCGGACTGAAGAGCTGTTTCGAGTTCGCGTTCCATATTCTTGCGAATTTCAACTTCAAAAGCTTCAACACCGCCCTCTTTGATGCCAAATTTGGCAATAAATTCCTCATCCACTTCAGGTAGTGTTTTTTCCAACACTTCATGCACACGGATGTCGAACTCAGCTTCTTTCCCTTTAAGGTCTTCGGCTTGGTAATCTTCAGGAAAAGTTACCTTGATAGTCTTCTCTTCACCGGCAGACATGCCAATAATCCCTTCCTCAAAACCAGGAATCATTCGCCCCGAGCCCAAGTGCAGCTTTTGTTCATCCGCCTGGCCGCCATCAAATGGCACGCCATCAATTTTCCCAAGGTAGTCAACAACAACCGAGTCGTCCTGAGCACTGGCTCGTTCGACCTTGCTCCACTCAACATTTTGATCACGCAAACTGGCAATCATGTCGGCGATATCTTCATCCGTGAGAGCGGCTTCAACTTTTTCTACTTTGAGCTTCTTCAGGTCGTTAACTTCAACTTCAGGGTAGACTTCAAAAACCGCTGTATAACTAAAGGATTTATCTTCAGAAGGACCATCTGACTCAATCTTTGGCATCCCGGCGGGAACAAGCTTTTGTTCTTCCAAGGCTTTCCCGTAGGTCTCGTTTATCAAATCGCCCAGGACTTCCTGACGAACCCCGTTGGCGAATTTCTGACGTATAACACTCATGGGCACTTTGCCTTTACGGAAACCGTCAATCCGAACTGTCTTGGCCGCCTTGTTTAAACGACTATCAACTTCTGATTCGATACGCTCGGCTGGGATCTCGACGGTCATGCGTCGTTCTAGGCCCGTAGCTTCAGCAACAGAAACCTTCATTTGCTTTCCTCGGTAGAAATAAGATGACACTGGCATGTCATATGAATATCAAATTGGTGCGAAAGGAGAGACTCGAACTCTCACGGGTTGCCC
>JBFHKI010000041.1:0-11314 GCA_041595415.1 Pseudomonadales bacterium
CTACCTCCTTCGGCAGGTCAAAGGATTTTTGAACCCTTTGTGAACAGCTAGAACCAGATGAGTAGCAGAAGCCCCAAGAGCAGTCGATAGACAACAAAAGGCATCATGCCAATAGACTGTATCAACTTGAGAAAATAGTGGATGCAAAAATAGGCCGATAATCCGGATACCAGTGTCGCCAGGCAAATGTTTAACCAGTCAGTGGTGGCTTCACCTATGAGCTGCAGGGCTTGCCATCCACCACTCAGAGCGATAATGGGGATAGACATCAAAAAAGAAAATCGCGCTGCCGAAGTGGTATTCAACCCAACCAAAAGCGCTGCTGTTATTGTGATCCCCGAGCGTGAAGTGCCTGGAATTAACGCCGTGGCTTGCGCTATACCAAGTACTAAAACCAGCTTCCAGCCAAGATCGGCGATATCCAGTTTATGTTTACCGTACTTGTCAGCAATAAGAAGCAAAATAGCGCCAACCAGAGTGGCGTAGGCAATTACCTGTGCACTACGCAAGTGGGTTTCGATGAAGTCTTCGAAGATCAAACCTGACAAAGCTGCGGGTATGGTTGCCAGAACAAGCATCCAGGCCAGGGAGCTGTCGTCTGTCCATCGTCCTCGCAAACTGTTTAAACCTCCAGAAAGAATATTCCCCACTTCTTTTCGGAAGTAGATAACTACTGCGGCAAGACTTCCGACGTGAACCGCCACATCGAAAGCCAGTCCTTGATCGGCCCAGCCCAGAATTTCTTTTGGCAATAACAGATGCGCAGAACTGGATATGGGCAAGAACTCGGTTAAACCTTGTATCAAGGCCAGAATTAGAGCCTGAATAGTGTCCATTTATTTTTGTTCCTTTGCGCTTTGTTGATCTAATGTCTTCCAGGCTGATTTGTTTCGTAGATAGATAGGTTCTGCCTGTCTGGCAGATATCCCTTTTCCAGCGGCAAAAGCTGGAGCGGCGACCGCAAAAAGATCCTGGGCGCGCAGAAGCGTTTCCTCTATACGAACTATCTCGGCAGATGCGGGAAGGGGCATTTTTTCTGCGCTATTACCTATCACCAGCCTGACCCTCTGATCTGTGCTAATTTGTGTCTCCTCACTCAACATGTCTGGGCTGAGTCGAATAGGTCTCTCTCCCGGAACCAGTTCGAATATTGCCCAATAGTATTCACCCATGTGAGCATTCGTGATTACGGCTACAGGACCATAGCTATCGGGATATAAACGGGAGGCTGCAACTGCTTGGGCTTCGAGACTGGATACGCCCACTAAAGGCAGATTCAGTGCATAGGACAACCCTTGAGCTACTGCCGTGGCAACCCGCAGACCGGTAAAGGATCCGGGGCCGGCTGCCCAGCAAATGCTGCATAGCTGGTTTTTCTCGAGCTGGGCCTGCTGCAGGCATTGATCAATAAGAGAAAAAATTTTACGTGCCTGGCCTCTGGCTCCCTGCTCTTCCACCTGCCAAAGTTGGCTTCCATTCTGAATAGCAACAGAGCTAACCTTATCCGTGCAATCGATAGCTAAAGCGGGATGCCTCATTTGCATTAATTCGCTATTGCCGGAGAAATGGCATGCAAGTGTCGGACGAGAATTTGTTCCAGCGCGTCGATATGAATATCGGCATCGTTCAGACAGGGGATCAAGCGAAGTGATTCACCACCGGCCTGCTTGAAGATCTCAGCGTTTTGAATTGCGATTTCTTCCAGGGTTTCAATGCAGTCCGCGGCAAAACCCGGACAGATTACATCGACTTTCTTTATCCCTTTTTGGGCCAGTTCGACCAAGTATTCCGAAGTATAGGGTTTGAGCCATTCAGCCTTGCCAAAGAGAGATTGGTAGCTCATGGCACTTTGGGTATCTGTCAGTTGCAGGTCTTCCAAAACAGCCGCAGTGGTGCACTCACACTGCCCAGCATAGGGGTCGCCCTTTTCAACATAGGAAACAGGGATACCGTGATAGGAAAACAACAGGTAATCGGCCTTACCCTGCTCTTGCCAGAAATCACGAATACTTTGACTGAGTGCTTTAATATAGCTTTCTTCATAGAAATAGCTGTTAACAATACTAAGGCCGGGCAAAGCTCTCCGGCCTTTCATGTAATCTGCCAACTGATCGTAGATTGCACCGGTGGTTGAGCCCGAATATTGTGGATACATAGGAAGTATTACAATACGACGGTGGCCTTCTGTATAGAGTTGGTCAACAGTCTCGGCAATACCAGGTTGACCGTAGGTCATGGCATATCTGAGGGTTGGTGCCCGATCAGCAAACTTTTGTTCGAAACGCTGTTGAAGCGCTTCGGTCTGGGCCCGGGTAATGACACGCAATGGTGAACCTTCCTCTCCCCAGACTTTGGCGTAGTTTTCCAGAACTTTTTTGGGCCTGAAAGGCAGTACAAAAAAATTCAGAATCAGCCACCAGGCAGGACGAGGTATTTCAACTACTCGGGGATCACCCAGAAATTCGCGAAGAAATTCACGAACTGAAGAAACGCTGAGTTGTTCCGGTGTGCCCAGGTTAACCAAAACAATTGCGGTCGGGGTGTGTTTACCCTTCATATGGCGAATTTGCTCTAACTTTTCAGGGCTGCCAGAACTTTCTCGCTGATAGCCTCGACGTTGCCAACCCCCTCAATCATGAGATATCTGGGTGCGTTTTCCGCCGATTTTTCCAGCTCTTGATAGAACTCGACAAGAGGCTCAGTTTGTTCCGAATATACCTTCAGGCGCTTACGTACAGTTTCTTCACTGTCGTCTTCGCGCTGTGTCAGTGGCTCACCAGTGAGATCATCGATGCCTTCCTGTTTGGGTGGATTGTACTGAACATGATAGACACGCCCAGAAGCAGGATGTACACGACGACCACTCATGCGGCTAACGATTTCTTCACTGGGGACTCTAATTTCAAGTACACAGTCGATTTCTATTGCTGCGTCCAGCAATGCCTGGGCTTGAGGAATGGTTCGAGGGAATCCGTCAAACAAAAAACCCTTTGCGCAGTCGGATTGCTGGATGCGCTGTTTTACCAGATCAATAATCAGGTCGTCGGAGACCAAACCTCCGGCATCCATAATGCCCTTGGCTTTTTTGCCCAACTCCGAACCGGAAGCGACAGCTGCACGGAGCATATCGCCCGTCGATATCTGCGGGATGTCAAAAGCTTTGCAAATCACTGCCGCTTGTGTGCCCTTCCCCGCTCCGGGAGGGCCTAGAAGTATTACTTTCATTGAATGTTCCTGTTTTCAAAACCCAAGTTTTGCGATTAATCTTTAGGTGTTGAGTCGTACCGCTACCGCAAAGGATTGCGAAACATACACATCTGTCAGGATGAACTCAAATTGATTCGCCCTTTTTCACACGCAGCCAATAGTTTTCCAGCTGCTCCGTCGACAACTCCGAAAATTTAAGCCCTTCATTATCAATAAGTTGCTCGACTTTCCTAAAGCGGTTTTCAAACTTTGCCTGAGATTTTCGCAATACCTGCTCGGCATCCAGTTTGAGTTTACGGCTGAGGTTGACGCAGCTGAACATCAGGTCGCCGAGCTCTTCTTCGATATGTTTGAGGTCATCAGATTCCAAAGCCTGGCGGAGTTCCAGTAGTTCTTCATCAATTTTTGGCAGGACCTGATCGGCGTTCTGCCAGTCGAAGCCAAGATTGGCCGCGCGTTTTTGGACCTTTTGTGCTCTCGACAATGCGGCCATTCCCAAAGGGATATCGTCCATAGCTGACCTGAGCCCTTTATCGGCTCTTTCGTCCTGTTTAAGACTCTCCCACCTTTGTTTGATGCTGGATACATCCTTGTTCTCGCCGGCGTGAGAATCCAGAGAGCCTGCTGGAAACACATGGGGATGACGACGTATAAGTTTCGCCACAAGGTCCGAGATAACCTGTTTTAGAGTAAAACGTCCCTCTTCATGGGCGAGTTGAGAATAAAACACAGTTTGGAAAAGTAAATCGCCAAGCTCTTCACGCAGATCGTCGTAGTTTCCCCGTTCGATGCAATCGGCGACTTCATAGGCTTCTTCGATGGTTGAGGGCACAATGCTTGCGTAGTTTTGCGCCAGATCCCAAGGGCAACCGTCGGCTGGATCGCGCAGACGGGCCATCAATGTTATTAAGTCATCGATATCGTACTGCTTTTGTTCCAACGAGGAGGCCTTGAGTTCAGGCATTAAAGATTCCCGAAGACAAATATCGGTCACCCCGGTCACAGACAATGGCTACGACCAACGCATTATCCAGTTTTTCGCCAATATCCAATGCGGCAGCGATGGCACCCCCCGAAGATACACCAGCACAAATACCCTCTTGTTGCGCCAAAGAGCGGGTGGTTTGTTCGGCACGTTGCTGACTCATTTCGACAACCTGATCGACGCGTGAGGCGTCAAAAATGCGAGGCAGATAGGCCTCTGGCCACTTGCGTATACCGGGAATTTTGGCGTCATCGCTAGGCTGAAGCCCGATAATCTGGATATCCGGGTTCTGCGACTTGAGGTACCTGGATACCCCCATAATGGTTCCGGTAGTCCCCATGGAACTTACAAAATGTGTGATTTTTCCTTGGGTTTGTTGCCAGATTTCCGGCCCTGTTGTCTGATAATGCATCAGAGGGTTGTCACTATTACTAAACTGGTCCAGAACCTTGCCTTCACCTGCAGCCTGCATCTGCAAGGCCAGATCCCTGGCACCCTCCATGCCAGACTCCTGACTGACTTCAATCAATTGCGCGCCATAAGCCTGCATACTTGCCTTGCGCTCGTCTGTGGCGTTGTCGGGCATGATAAGTATCATGCGGTAGCCTCGCATGGCAGCGACCATAGCCAGGGCTATGCCGGTGTTGCCACTGGTGGCTTCGATCAAGGTATCACCAGGTTGAATTTCGCCACGTTGTTCAGCGTGTTGGATCATGCTTAACGCTGGCCTGTCTTTGACAGATCCGGCCGGATTGTCTCCTTCAAGTTTGGCGCAAACCAAGGAATTGGGGTTGCTCAGCATACGTTGGAGTCGAATCAATGGGGTATTACCGACCAGAGATTCCAGGCTGGGGATAAAGGCGAAATTATTTGACAAAATATACTGCCGATTAAGTAGTTTGTGCGCTGCAATACTACCCTCGATCGGATTTTGTCTAAAGACCTTTACCCTGATTATCTGAGCTGTAATCTATTTTTGATTCTGAGCAGCAATGAGCTCACGGCTGTGGAGTGTTCGCCCCTCTAACAACTCATCAATTGCTTGCCGATTAAGCCGTTTACAAATAGATAGTACTGAAGGCTGTTCAAAGTTTCGGGCAGCTATGGCGGTTATAAAATCACCGCGCAGGCAACCGGGACTATTTTCTCCAACCCAAATCCAACCTGAGGCACCGTCCAGGCGATAGTGCTGTTCAGGCTGTATTTCTTCACCCAGGCTATCGTGGTGGAAGGTAATACCGTAGCCGACCTCTTCCAAAAGATTCAGTTCAAAATTCCGCAGTAGCGGTTCCAGCGCTTGTTCGTTGGCAAGTTGATTCAGTGTGTCGGCGTATTGCAGGTAGAGATTGGGATGACTGTCTTCTGGCTGCAGAAGATGCCAGAGCAGTTCATTGAGATAAAAACCACAAATAAGCCTGTCTCCTTGCAAAACCAGGCTGCGTGTCAATTCAAATCCGGTCAAGGTTTTCAGCTCTCCTCTACCTGTCCAGCTGAAAAGGGCTCTGTGAAAAGGTGCGAGTCTGTGGCTGTTTTTTTTCTGTGATCGGCTGCCTCGCGCTACCAGACGGATGCGGCCAAAGTTATGGGTGAAAATATCAACCAGTTGACTGCTATCTCTGTAATCGCGGGCGTGAAGTACGAAGCCTTCTACAGATTCAGCGCGCATAGGTGGGTAATCGACAGACTAGTTGATCTCTTGATAGCCCAAGCTCTGAAGGGCCCGTTCGTCATCCGACCAATTTGATTTTACCTTGACCCAAAGTTTTAACAGAACCTTACAGTCGAGCAATTTCTCTATATCCTGTCGTGCTTCCTGCCCGACAGACTTTAGACGTGAACCTGATTCGCCGATGATAATACGTTTCTGCCCTTCCCTTTCCACCAGAATCAGAGCATGGATTTCAATCAGTGAACCCTGCTGTTCAAACTTTTCGATTTCTACAGTTGAGGCGTAGGGGACTTCTTCACCCAGTTGGCGCAGTATTTTTTCCCGTATTATTTCTGCCACGACAAAACGTGTACTTCGATCGGTGATTTGATCCTCTTCAAACTGGGCCGGACCTTCGGGAAGCAGTTTTCCTATCAGGTCATAGAGCTGCTCCAGATTGTCTCCCTGTAAAGCCGAGATGGGCATAAAGTCTGCTTTGGGAAGACGTGAAGACAGCTCTTTTACATGGGGCAGAAGTAACTCCTTGCCGTTAAGGCGGTCGGTTTTGTTGATTGCAACAATCACCGGCGAATCTGATCCCTCCAGACGTTTGAGTATTTGTTCATCTTCCGCCGTCCATTTGAGTCGGTCTATAACAAAAATCACCAAGTCAACGTCGCGCATTGCAGCCTTGGCGACCTTATTCATGTAGCGGTTGATTGCTCTCGGCTGGTCCAGGTGCTGACCTGGGGTATCCACAAATATAACCTGACGGTTTTCGTCGGTTCGTATTCCCAGAATCGCATGTCGGGTAGTTTGGGGTTTACGCGAAGTGATATTGAGTTTTTGCCCGATCAAGTGATTAACCAAAGTGGATTTACCCACATTGGGACGACCGACAATTGCTACATAACCGCAGTGAAATTTTTCACTCATTTTCGCATTCCAGTTGTTCAAGGGCATTTAATGCCAGGGTTGCCGACATTTGTTCTGCAGCTCTACGATTTGAGCCTTGCCCTTCGAAGGCTTTGTCAAAGCCGCTGACCTGGCAGGCAACCGAGAATTGTCGTGCATGTCCAGGCCCCTTCACATGCAATGTTTCATAAACCGGGACAGGCAAACCCTTGGCTTGAAGTTTTTCCTGCAAAAGAGATTTAGCGTCACGCACCGATTCTACACTGCGTATGGTCAGTGCAGGTATGGCTAACATCTTCTGTACCACGGCGGCGGCGGATTGCCAGCCACCATCCAGATAGGTAGCTGCAATCACCGCTTCCACAGCATCCGCCAAAATGGAGTCGCGTCTATGTCCTCCCGAGCTCAGTGCAGACTGCCCCAATTCAATCACTTCCTGCAGATAGAGGTGCCGGGCGATTTCGGCCAAAGATTCCTTGCGTACCAGATGGGATCTCATAGAACTGAGATCTCCTTCAGAGGCGTCGGGGTGCTCCTTGTATAAAGTTTCGGCGGCAAACATATTGATCAGACTGTCGCCAAGAAATTCCAGTCGCTCATTGTGGCGGCTACCGGCACTGCGATGCTTGAGAGCTTGCTTTAGCAACTCCGGATCAGAAAATTGATAGTTGAGCCTTTCCTGAAAGCGCGTTAAGGCGTCAGTCATGGGATTCAGGGTGTTGGATACTGGGTCTCAAAATGTGCGATAACACTGATGTTATAGATCAAGTCTGTGCGCGCTTCATAGTCATAACTGAGGGTCGTTATGTTGTTATTGCGGGTAATGATTACATCACGAGGATCCAAATCTATACCGTTGATACTAAAGGTTTTTTGAAGCGCAGTGCGAATTTCGGTATTACTCAAAGTGTTTATGGTCCCCACAGGGGTGTCAATACCCTCAAGAGTGGATTTAAGCATCATATTTTCATAGTAAAGCGGTGTTACCTTAAAGGCGCACAGACCAACAAAAACGGTGACTAGCAACAGTGCCAGTAATGACAGTGAGGACATGCCTGAATTTTTATATTTGCGCATTTCTTAAGCCTCTATCGCTTATTGAATACTACCGACAGTATGGAATGACGGCAGAGACCATGGTCTCCAATGCATCCAGACAGCCACGGCTTTACCTACTATATTCGATTCCGGTACAGAACCCCACTCCCTGGAGTCCAGGGAATTATCGCGGTTGTCTCCCATCATAAAGTAATGTCCTTCAGGGACTACTGTCTCGAAATTCACCCCTAAACGAGTGGCCGGTACACTGACCTGAATTTCATGTTGCACATCGCCATAGGTCTCGGTCATCAGATCCAGATGCCCGTAGGAGTTGGAACCGAGACGTGCTACGAATTCGCGTTCGAGAGGTTCGCCATTTACGAAGACCTGATTGTCTATAACCTGGATATGATCACCACCCAGACCAATGAGTCGCTTTATAAAGTAACGTTCATCGTGAGGTGGGATAAAAACAATCACATCGCCCCGCTCTGGTTCACCAGTAGGAATAATCTTTGTTCCTATAATGGGTAACCGGACGCCATAGCTGAACTTGTTTACCACAATGAAATCCCCTACCTGCAGAGTGGGAATCATTGACCCGGAAGGAATCTGGAAGGGTTCAAACAGAAAAGAGCGCAGAAAAAAGACCAGCAGTAATATCGGAAAGAAGGATCCGGTGTATTCAATGGAGCCGTGGCCATTGCCTTTAAAAACAAACTTGTCTAGAACCCAAAAAAGCCCGGTTATCAATACCAGAACAAAGAGGATTACTGCAAAATCAAAATCCATGGTTTTTCCAATCGGTGTTATTTATTCGTCGGAGCGTAAAACGGCCAAAAAAGCTTCCTGCGGAACTTCGACACTGCCGAGTTGTTTCATCCGCTTTTTACCCGCTTTCTGTTTTTCCAACAACTTTTTCTTGCGCGAAATATCGCCACCATAGCATTTGGCTAGTACATTTTTACGCAATGCCTTAACCGTAGAGCGGGCAACAATATGTCCTCCTATAGCGGCCTGAATCGCTACATCGAACATTTGTCGCGGGATCAATTCGCGCATTTTCTCGGTGATCTGCCGACCTCGCCCCTGAGAATTATCCCTGTGGACGATGAGCGCCAAGGCATCCACTTTATCGCCATTAATCAATATTTCCAGTTTAACCAATGGCGCAGCTTCAAAGCGCAAGAAATTATATTCCAGAGAGGCAAACCCGCGGCTGACGGATTTCAAACGGTCAAAGAAATCCATAACAACTTCACTCATGGGGATCTCATAAGTGAGGGAAACTTGATGTCCGGCAAATTGCATGCCTTTTTGTACCCCTCTTCGCTCGCTGCAAAGACCGATGACATTCCCCAGATGCTCCTTGGGAACGAGGATATTTACTTCGGCAATGGGTTCACGGATTTCATCGATGAACCCCGGATCTGGCATTTTTGAAGGGTTGTCGATATGAATCACTTCACCCTTCGCCGACAGGACTTCATAGATTACCGAGGGGGCCGTGGTAATCAGATCAAGGTCATATTCACGCTCAAGACGTTCCTGAATAATCTCCATATGCAGCATGCCCAGAAAGCCACAGCGAAAACCAAAACCCAATGCATCCGAGGATTCTGGTTCATAGGCCAGGGATGCGTCATTCAGGGCCAGTTTTTCCAAGGCCTCGCGCAACTTTTCGTAATCATCCGAACTGGTGGGGAAGAGCCCTGAATAAACCTGTGGGCTTACTTTTTTGAAACCAGGTAGTGCCGGTACATCAGAGGTGTTTGCGTGAGTGAAGGTATCCCCGACGGGGGCTCCCTGAATATCTTTGATGCCGGCAATGATAAAGCCCACTTCGCCTGCTTTCAGTTCAGCGGTAGCGGTTTGCTTGGGGGTGAAAACACCAACCATATCCACTACATAACTTCGATTGAGAGATTTGGAGATAATCTTGTCTTTCTTCTTCAGGCGCCCCTGAACTACACGAACTAAAGACACTACGCCCTGATAGTTATCGAACCATGAATCGATAATCAAAGCTTGTAATGGCGCGTCAATATCTCCAGTTGGGGCTGGTACCAGCTCGACAAGTTGCTCCAGAACCTGTTCGACATTCTGACCGGTTTTGGCACTGCAATAGATGGTTGTACTGGTATCCAGACCAATAATTTCTTCGATTTCTTCGCAGACCTGTTCCGGCTCAGCCTGCGGTAAATCAATCTTGTTCAACACCGGGATTACTTCCAGGTTTTGTTCAATAGCCGTGTAGCAGTTAGCTACGGATTGCGCTTCGACACCTTGGGCGGCGTCGACCACCAGAAGTGCACCTTCACAGGCTGCCAAAGAACGCGAGACTTCATAGCTGAAATCAACATGCCCTGGTGTATCGATAAAGTTCAGTTGATAGGTACGACCATCTTTGGCTGTATATGAAAGAGTTACACTCTGGGCCTTGATTGTGATGCCGCGTTCACGTTCTATATCCATGGAATCCAATACTTGAGCTTCCATTTCCCGTTCGCTTAGGCCGCCGCACATCTGAATAAATCGGTCGGCCAAGGTGGACTTGCCGTGATCAATATGGGCAATGATCGAAAAGTTTCTAATATGGCTAAGGTCAGACACTGACTGTGAGTTTCTCTGAAAAATAAATAAAGATGCCGCCAAACACTGCTGGCGGCATCGCGGTATTTAGGCCGCGCAGTCTACTGCTTCACGGCCCCTGTGAACATAGGCTTACCATCTTAAGATGGCGCAATTTCAAGGCTAATTGATATCAATAGTCCTGAAAATAGCGTCCCCATCACGATAAAAACGAATGGGTTGTACTTTACCAGATGGCAAATTAGAGGCGATTCGAGTGAAATCGTCCAGATTTCTGACCTCATGGAAACCCAATTGTACGATGATATCCCCTACCCTTAATCCAGCCTCGGCGGCAGGTGAACCCTCTTCAATAGCGGTAATTACCACACCGTAGGACAACCCCTGATTGTTCGAACGGGATTCCAGGTCATCGAGCTCCATACCGAAGATGGCGGTGGATGAAGTTCTGGGAGCGGTTCGGGACGATTTACCTCCAGCAGCCACTTGGGTCGGCAGTTCGCCCAAAGTAACATCCAGTGTTCTGCGACGACCCTCACGGTAGATAACAGCCTCGACTTCGGAGCCGGGTTCAATCAGACCCACTACATGAGGCAAATCGTAGGAGTATTCGATTTTGTGACCATCGAACTCGACGATGACATCACCAGCCCTCAGACCGGAGTTTTCCGCCGGGCTACCGACTCCAACCTGACTGATAAGAGCGCCTTGGGGACGATCCAGTCCAAAGGATGTAGCCAGATCCTGACTTACGTCCTGAATATACACCCCCAGCCAACCGCGAGACACAACACCACTGTCTTTTAACTGTTCAGCGACATCCAGTGCTACTGCGGCAGGTATAGCAAACGAAAGTCCCATATAGCCGCCGGATTGGGTATAGATCTGTGAGTTGATTCCCACCACTTCCCCATCAAGGTTAAAGA
>JBFHKI010000042.1:0-11289 GCA_041595415.1 Pseudomonadales bacterium
ACCGCTGTCCTTCTGGCTCTGGCGCTTCCTCCCTATAGTCCCTTCTGGGTTTCCGCTATCGGCGTATTTTTTGCCATAGTGATAGCTAAACACCTCTACGGAGGACTGGGCTATAACCCCTTTAACCCGGCCATGGTTGGTTATGTAGTTCTATTACTATCTTTTCCTGTACAGATGACCCAGTGGGCTGCACCAACAGGTATAACGGCAACTGGCACCCCGCCAAATCTGCTGGAGGCTCTGGCTCTGATTTTTGGGGCAACAACCGACCAGATCGACGCCATAACAGCGGCGACGCCACTGGATGTTCTCAAACAAAATAACAGCTTGTTGTTAGAGCAGCTCTATGCCAACACACCTCTCTTCGCCGATGCACGCTTTACAGCTGTCGGTTTTGAATGGGTCAATCTCGGCTTTTTGCTTGGTGGAATCTTTCTCATCTATCGTAAAGTTTTCACCTGGCATGCCCCATTAGGCATGCTGGTTACTTTGGCCATTCTGCCTCTGCTATTTTTTGATGGTGGCAGTTCAGCCAGCAAAGGCTCCTCGCTGTTCCATCTGTTAAGCGGTGCAACCATGCTCGGTGCCTTTTTTATCATCACCGATCCGGTATCCGGAGCAACAAGTAATCTGGGGCGGCTTTTCTTTGGTATTGGCGTAGGTCTTCTGGTCTTTATCATTCGTAGCTGGGGTAGTTATCCGGATGCTGTGGCTTTTGCGGTCATGCTGATGAACTTTGCCGCCCCAGCAATCGACTACTACACCCAGCCACGTACCTATGGTCACAAGAAACGAAACAAGGTCAGAATTGGCGAGGAAGATAAGTGAAGCCAGCCGAACGGATAAATAATCTGCACCCGGCGCTTCTGAATGCGATAAAACTGGGTATTTTTGCCATTGTTGCTGCTCTGATTCTCGGATCCACCTATTCGGGTACCGCAGAACGAATCGCCGAGGCTCAGCTCATCATCGAGCAACGGGCTCTGTTGGAAGTGGTAGAGAGACTGACCAGCAAGAACATCGACTTGCAAGACCGGATCGCCATTCCGGAAGAGGCCCTTGAACTCCTGCATCTTCAACCTGGCCAGAGCATTCAGGTCGTCCGCAATAATCAATCTGAAGCCATCGCCTTTATTCTGCCCAGTGTTGCACCCAACGGTTACTCAGGTGCTATTCGTATGCTTATAGGTCTGGATCTGGATGGACAGATAACCGGCATCCGGGTTGTGGATCACAGGGAAACTCCAGGGTTGGGTGACAAGGTAGATATCAAGAAGAGCAGCTGGATTGAAGGTTTTGCCGGCAAGTCGCTCGGCAATCCGGAAGAATCCGGCTGGGCTGTGAAGAAAGACGGTGGAAGCTTTGACGCCTTTACCGGCGCAACCATAACCCCAAGAGCCGTGGTCTCCCAAGTCAGAACTACTTTGGCTTTTTATCAGCAACATCTCGATGAGTTCATAGCCCAAGCTACTACCCTCTCCGTGGAGGAATCAGAATGAGTGATTTTGGCAGCATTAGCCGCGATGGTTTGTGGAGTAAAAATCCGGCTCTGGTTCAACTTCTCGGACTTTGTCCTTTGTTGGCAATGAGTAACAGCGTAGTAAATTCTCTGGGTATGGCATTGGCAACCATGCTGGTCTTGACCGGTTCTAACACCGTTGTATCTCTGGTCAGGAATCGTGTTACCGAGGTGATCCGCTTACCGGCCTTTGTCATGATTATCGCTGCGTTCACAACCTGTACTGAACTATTAATGCAGGCTTATACCTTTGAGCTGTACCAAATCCTTGGCATCTTTATCCCTCTGATTGTTACCAATTGTACGATTCTTGGCCGCGCCGAGGCCTTTGCCAGCAAAAACCCGGTATTACCGGCTGCCTTGGACGGTTTTATGATGGCTCTGGGTTTTGGCCTGGTGCTTTTCACTCTGGGTGCAATACGTGAAATTCTCGGTTACGGTACCCTCTTTGCCGATATGGATCTTTTGTTCGGGCCAATGGCAGCAAACTGGGAAATCGATCTACTGCATATAGATACCGGCTTGTTAATTGCCGTATTACCACCGGGCGCTTTCCTGGTTACCGGATTCCTGATCGCCCTGAAAAATATCATCGATGACCGTATGGAGAAAAAACGTTTAGCTGCTTCTAACCCTTTAGTTGTTGGCAGCAAACGTGTACGCACCACGGGAAATGTCAGTTAGGCCCCGGATATGACAGACAGAAAAAAAATGACCCTTGAGGAAGTACGACGAGAATTCCGGCTTGGGAAATTACTCGAATCGGATCTGGTGGCCGACCCTCTTGAGCAGTTTGCCAAATGGTTTGCAGAGGCCGAAAAAGCCTGCCGTTTTTACCCCAATCATATGACGCTATCCAGTGTTGACTCCCAAGGTGCACCACAGAGCCGCATCGTCTTGCTCAAGGGTGTCGATGATCAGGGCTTTGTATTTTTTACCAATTACCAAAGTCGCAAGGGGCAGCAATTGCAGGCTAACCAAAAAGCGTCTATTACTTTCTTTTGGGAAGAGCTCGAACGCCAGGTCAATATTTCCGGCACAGCCGTCAAGGTTTCCTCAGAAGAATCCGATGAATACTTCGCCAGCCGAGCCCGAGGCAGTCAAATCGGAGCTTGGGTATCAAGACAGAGTAGCGAGATCGACAACCGAGACCAACTGGAAACAGAAAAACAACGCCTGACCGCTCAATATGAAGGGCTTGAGGTGCCCCGCCCACCACACTGGGGTGGGTTTCGTATCATTCCGACACGAATCGAATTCTGGCAAGGGCAGCCCGACCGGTTACATGACCGATTAGAATATATTCTGGAAAACGACAACTGGAAGATTCACCGGCTTTCTCCATAAGGAATATTTTCAGGATCAAAAATCTCGAAAAGATCAAATGCCGGTTCTTCATAAGGATGGTTATTACGCAAAGCTTTGACAACCTCGGGTAAATCTTTTTCCTCCACCAAAGTTTCCAAGCGCCACTCGTCGAGGACCTCAAGGCTGCCCGCCTTGCCAATAAAAGGCCGACTGCCCGACAAAGGACGAAACTGGCCCTGCCCCAAAATCTGCCAGCTGCAACTATCGTAATCCCCTTGAACACCAGCACCGGCTTGAAACAGTGCATATTTCAAACCTTCGATCGCTATGTCCGGAACAAAGACCACGAGTTTATATTTGCGACTCATATCACAACCTGAAGATGACTAGCGTAGTTAGGTCACATTCTAACAATCTAGTTATCACCGCATAGCAGTGAATAAGCTATACATGTTTTTTAAGGTATCCGCAGAGATTTCGAGTGATCAAAACAGGGTTCTACGGTTGGCGGCGTCACTTGGTGACAGCAATCACTCTTATGGCTTGTACGGCTTTGAGAGCTGAGCTGTTTACGGATGGCTACGGTGTCTATGAAGAATTTGGCGCGCCCCTGTACGCGGTTAAGCTGGAATCGAAACAGCGCCTAAAAAATGCCACTGAATTACTCACTGAAAATCAGGAAAAACAGCTTACTCTGCGTGTATTGGCACAGAATGTCGACCGACGTCAGTGGTGTCGTTTCTGGACCCATAACATTGCCATCAACATGGATAGCCAACACCTCGAAATGCTGGCGGATTCCCTCCTCATGGTATGTGACCATGTTGCCGGCAACCTTCAACGCGGTGATGAAATAGTTTTTTTTCGGCATTCCAGCTCTGTTACAGAGTTTCAGGTTAACCAGATTGTTTTCGGACTCCTTGAAGGAGAAGGTATATTTGAAGCATTTTTATCGCCTTTTCTTGGCCCATCTCCGGTAAGCAACGACCTGAAGTACAGCCTGTTACACCAGGTAGACACCAATTCGACTGAAGCTCTCGCCTATCGACAATCAATCCTGTTATCAGAGCGCATTGCAGATGTAAGAAACTGGGTGACCAAAACAGAATCTCCCGTCCTCGATGTCCCGGAAAAAATTCACGCCCAAAGCAGTTCGGTTTTACACATCATAGAAGAGTTTGATAATGCTGAAGAGGATACTGGAGATAGTTCGGTATCCGCTGAGGAAATATCCTCTGCACCCTCTCCTTATGAATACTCCAACGGCAATAAACAACAGCTGATGATGGCCAGTGTGGCTTTTACTGAAAGCGATACAGAGCTGGCAAAAGTTCAACCCGGCGAGTTACTACCGCATCCCAGGGAAAATCTGCCACGGATATCTTTGATGGATATCCAGGAATATCAAAGGCAAAGCCTGAGGCAGGTTTATGAACACCTTGAATATCCTCTGATCGCTCAGCGCCGTGGACGTGAGGGTATGCTCAGGGTAACGGTCGATATTGACCAAAAAGGTGAGATACAGGGAATTCACTTCCTTGAACGGGCAAAATATGATGAATTCAACGCTGCAGCGCAAGTAGCTGTTGAGCAGTCTGCTCCATTCCCCACTCCACCACTGGACGAAAATGAAGAGTTTTTTTCTCTGCTATTACCCATACGTTTTACCCTGGAGTAGCCTTCCGGGTTAGGAGGAGGACTTCAAAGAAACAAGCAGTCTTTCAATTTCAACTCGACCGGCTTCAGTCAGTGTTAAACCGTCTATTCCGGGTTTTATCTTCTCTCCAGTTATCTCGATACAGAATGCCCGTATTTCTTCCAGTGATTCATCGTGACGTATTGGCATTTCGATAAAAACATTCCAGTCATCTTCACTAGCCTCACCTTTTAGAAGCATTTCAAAAAGGCATATAAGGTTTTCCCTTTGCAGACGATAGACCGGTTCCTTATTGCCCAGAAACATTGCAAACAACCCCACAAAAATTACCAAGGCAAGTATCAGGGTCAGGAATAATTGCATCAGAAACAGCTTATGTCGTTTGGTTCTTGCCTTGAAAGGCACTGTAGTATTTTTGAACTTGAGCCAGATCTTTGTCCAGATCCCCCGTCAGTTCGGCATATGGGCCGAGCAAAATTGTTTTTGTTCTGTAATCAAAGCTGACCATCAGAACCGGGACCTGTGCCTTGTAGGCCACCCGTAAGAAACCACTTTTCCAGCGCTCAACTTCTTTACGCGTGCCTTCCGGTGCTATCAGATAGTAGAGCCTTTCATGTGTTTCAAACTGATTGACAATTTCATCCACCGTACCCTGGGCTGAGGCGCGGTTAATAGGAACACCTCCGGTTGCGCGCATCAACCAGCCTAAAGGCCCCACAAAAAGTGAATGTTTGGCGATATAGGTAAGCTTGATACCAAGCGCTAACAATCCTCCGACACCTATAACCCAGTCCCAATTCGAGGTATGTGGCGCCGCAACAAGAAGGATCTTTTTGTCCTCAGGCACATGGCCTTCGAGTGTCCAGCCCCAAAGACGTAACATGCAGCGACCAATGCCTCGCATAAATGGCCCACACATCATGGGTGCATCTTCGGGCAATCGGATCTGTACCGGACTGGGCAAGAGATTAGTGCTCGCGAGTTGCCAGGAACCGAACCTTTGGGAAACGCTCTTCAGCAAGGGAAAGATTGACACGACTACTGGCCAAATAACTCAAGTGGCCAGATCCATCTTCGGCCAGAGCCTCGTGGTTGCGTTTTTTAAACTCTTTGAATTGGTTGTCATCCTCAGATTCAACCCATCGGGCTGTATAGATATTTACCGGTTCGTAGAGTGCTTGCACCTGATATTCATCGCGCAACCTGAATGCTACAACCTCAAACTGCAAAACCCCGACCGCACCGACAATGATTTCATTATTACGCAAAGGGAAAAACACCTGTACCGAACCCTCTTCCGACAACTGCTGCAAACCTTTTTGCAGCTGCTTCATCTTCAGCGGGTCCTTCAAAATAATGCGGCGAAACATCTCCGGAGCAAAGTTGGGAATACCGGTAAAGCGGAGCTTTTCACCATCGGTAAAAGTGTCACCAATCTGAATAGTACCGTGATTATGCAAACCGATAATATCACCGGAAACGGCCTCATTAACTTGCTCGCGTTCCCCCGCCATAAAAGTTACGGCATCAGCGATCTTCAGGGATTTCCCCGTACGGGGCTGGAACATTTTCATGCCCTTGGAGTAGGTTCCGGAGCAAATATGCATAAAGGCTACCCGGTCGCGGTGTTTGGGATCCATATTGGCCTGGATCTTGAAAACAAAACCGGAAAAACTTTTTTCTGATGCCGAGACCATTCGCACATCGGTCTCCCTGTCCTGAGGGGCTGGTGCCCACTCAACAAAATCCTCGAGCATTTCCCGTACACCGAAATTGCCCAGGGCCGTACCAAAAAATACCGGGGTCAGCTCACCCCTCAAGTAGGCTTCTTTATCGAATGGGTGGGTTGCACCGCGAACCAATTCAATCTCGTCGCGTACATCATCAATGTACTCGCCCATCAGCTTTGCAGCTTCCGGGGAGTCTATACCCTGAATGCGAATATCATCGGGGATGCGACTTCCCTGCCCTTGGCTATAAATATGAATTTCATCGGTATAGAGGTTGTAAACCCCTTTGAAAGATTTACCCATACCCAGCGGCCAGTTGATGGGGGCAGCCTGAATTTTCAGTACTGATTCGATCTCGTCCAGAACTTCGATCTGCTCTCTTACTTCCCTGTCCATCTTGTTAATAAAACTGACAATAGGGGTATCCCGCAAACGACAGACTTCCATCAATTTAATGGTACGGTCTTCCACCCCTTTGGCACCGTCAATGACCATCAATACAGAATCCACCGCCGTAAGGGTGCGATAAGTATCTTCTGAAAAGTCCTCGTGTCCCGGTGTATCCAGCAGATTGACAATGCGGTTTTTGTAGGGGAATTGCATCACGGCGGTGGTAACCGATATACCGCGCTCCTGCTCCAGCGACATCCAGTCAGAAGTGGCTTTGCGCCCGTCACGTTTGGCCTTTACCGCACCGGCCACTTGTATAGCGTTACCAAAGAGCAACAGCTTTTCGGTAATGGTCGTCTTACCGGCATCGGGGTGCGAAATAATGGCAAAGGTACGACGCTTTTTAAACGCCTCTTGTAAGCTGGACATATATGCCTTTGGGTTTTTTATTTTAGGACTAAATCAATTGCCGGATTATACGTAAGCCCTGACCCGGTGGCGAAACAGATTTAGTAAAACTTACAGGGGTATCAAAACATCACCCTGATTCAAACCCAAGTTTTTCGCTGTGCTCTGAAATAGAAGTTATCCAGCCAGCCAGGTTTTAATTTCTTCCGGCTTGGGTACGGAGCCTGAATGCACCAATGTCTCATCAACCACAACTGCCGGGGTACTCATAACCGCATAAGACATTATAGTTTGCGGGTCAGTCTCTTTAGTTACATCTACCTCTGCGCCTATCTCGGAAGCGGTCTTTTCAATCAATTCGGCAGTCTTGATACATTTGCTGCATCCGCTTCCTAACACTTTGACACTTATCATATTTTTACCTCAAAGAAAAAATGAGAACGAGTTAAACAACCAGCCAACCAGGGTAAATGAAACCAGCAACATCAGAAAAACTGTAGCAAGTAATCGCCACTGCATGACCTGTTTCAGGAGAATAAACTCCGGAAAACTTGCAGCCACTGTGCTCATACAAAATGCCAAGGTCGTCCCTATGGGCAATCCATTGATTATCAGGCTTTCCATAACAGGAATAACCCCTGTGGCATTGGAGTACAGAGGGATACCGAGTAACACGGCAGCCGGAACTGACCACCACTGGCCTTCACCAAGATGCTGCTCTATCCAACCATCGGGCACAAAACCATGCAGGGCCGCCCCCAAACCGACACCGACAATGACCCACTTCCAGACACGGCCAAAAATTTCTAAAGCTTCCTCTTTGGCAAATTGATGTCGCTGGACAAAGGATAATCGCTCAGAAGACTGACTTTCGGATGGTGTGGAAATACCGCTCTGAGCGTTTTCAAGCGCTTCAGCAGCAAAAGACTGCAACCAGCGTTCCGCTTTGATTGCATCGAGAAAAAAACCACCGAGGATGCCAATGGTCACACCAACCAATATGTAGAGCATGGTGAATTTCCATCCCAGCAAACTCATCAACAGCAATACGGCAACTTCGTTAATCAGGGGGGAAGTCAAAAGAAATGCCATAGTAATACCGACCGGGATACCTGCGGAGGTGAACCCCAGAAATACAGGAATACTGGAGCAAGAACAAAAAGGCGTAATCGCACCAAATCCAGAGCCAAGGATATAGCCTAAACCGCGTTTTTTCCCGGCCAGGTAATCCCTGACCCGCTCCACCTTCAAGGAAGCACGCAACAGTGCGATGATGTAGATCATCACGATCAGCAGGACAAATATTTTACTGACATCCTCGATAAAGAAATGCAGAGCGTCACCCAGCTTGGTGTCCGAAGACAGCTTTAGCACTGAATAGGTAAGCCAATCCGCGAATTGAGTAAACACCTGAAACATTATCTGCCTCCAGAGCAGCGAAACCGATCAAAAGCTCCGAACATATTAATGACGCCCCCAACGCTTTTATCAGAGGTAGATCAAAGTAATTTTAGATACCCTTAAATCGAGCGCTGATTGACACGCCGACTTAGTTCTTCAGCAGACTCAACACGTTCAGAATATCGATCTACGAAATACTCCTTGTTGCCCCGCAACAGCAGGGTGAACTTCAGCAACTCCTCCATTACATCCACTATGCGGTTATAATAGGGCGAGGGTTTCATCCGGTCATTGTCATCAAACTCAAGAAAAGCTTTAGCCACAGAGGATTGGTTTGGAATAGTCACCATGCGCATCCAACGACCCAAAATCCGCAATTGATTAACCACATTGAATGATTGCGAACCACCGCACACCTGCATAACCGCCAAGGTTTTTCCCTGTGTTGGACGTACACCGCCGATATTAAGGGGAACCCAGTCAATCTGGCTTTTAAAAATACTGGTCATGGTGCCGTGTCGTTCGGGAGAGCACCAGACCTGCCCCTCTGACCACATCATTAACTCACGTAACTCCTGTACTTTCGGGTGAGTTTCGTCTTGGGTGTCGGTTTGTGGCAGACCTTGAGGATTGAAAATCCTGACCTCGGCACCCAGACGAATCAGTATACGTGCAGCCTCTTCAATCACCAGACGACTGAAGGAGCGCTCCCGAAGAGACCCATAAAGTAAAAGCATGCGGGGGGCATGCTCAAGTGGTCGACTCGCACAATCCTCATAAGTCGGTATGTGCAATGATGCTTTTTCAATATTGGGCAGAGATGTACAGTCTTTTAAATCTAACTCACTCATGTTTTTCCTGATATTTTCTTTTCATCTTCTGGGAGGGAATGCGTTTCTTCAGAAGCTCTGTCACTATCCGATTAGCCACAAGCCCGGGTTTTGGCAATCGAGCCTTTAAGGTGCCGACGAGGTTTTGCCAGATAGGCCAAATTATTTTTAGCCGTAAGCTCCAACACTTCCTTGCACCAACCGGGAAGATCCGGATGAATCCGGTAATAGACCCATTTTCCGCGTCGCTCTCCCTGCAAGACATCGCATTCACGTAACTCTTTTAACTTGCGGGAAGTTTTGGGCTGATCCAGCCGCAGCGCTGTCATCAGATCACAAACGCAGACTTCTTCTGATTCATATATCAACAACAGCGCCTGAAGTCGCATCGCGTCGGCAAGACATTGGTAAAACAGGCTGGGATTCATAAAGCTTACATCGTCTTAATCACATATGTGAAATATTGCATTTATTTGAACGAAAAACAAACAGAATTTACATATGCCAACAGTTGGAGTATTGGGTAAAACACTCCAATAATAATCGAGAGATAAGGTCAGGAACGTTTCAAAGGCGCGGAACCATCACCGATAACTGGCGTACTTGCCGTACGGCGTTTACCAATATTTTTCTGGTCACGTTTGCGAATTTTGACTTTGCGAGCCGGTTCAGCACCGGAGACTTGGGCGGCTTTTTTCTTGGCGATTTTTGTTTTGGATTTTTTCGGTCCCTTGAATTTGGCTTTTAATCCAGGAAGAGTATGTGTTTCAAACCGGGTTTTAAGATAACGCTGAATAGATTCACTCAGATTCCATTCATAACTGGCAATCAGTGATATTGCCCTACCCTGGTTTCCGGCACGACCTGTACGCCCAGCCCGGTGTATATAGTCATTGCCTGAATGAGCCATATCGTAATTGATAACCAGGTTTACCTCTTCGACATCCAGACCGCGAGCGGCGAGATCTGTAGCGACGAGCACATCGATAGAACCATTTCGATAGAGATTCATAATACGATTTCGCTCATCCTGAGTCATTTCTCCATGGAGTTTATTGACCCGGTATTTGCTGCCAAGCAACTGGGTTATCTTGTCGACTCTCAATCTTTTGTTGGCAAAAATGAGTACCTTGCCAACCCGATTATGTTGATCGGCGAGAATGGCGTTTACCAGTTTGAGTTTGTGTTCCTGATCATCGGCCAGAACAATCTGGTGCTGGATGTTTTGCTGGGCAGTGCGCCCTGTCGTCAGACTTATTTTTTTGGGCTGGTTCAGTATGCCTTTGGCAATGGACGAAACACCACCGTGATTCAGGGTGGCAGAGACCAGAATGGTCTGCCGTTCATCAGGACAGCTTTGCACCAACCTCAAAACGTCATCGCGAAACCCCATATCCAGCATTCGGTCAGCTTCGTCCAAAACCAGATATTGGATTTCATCCAGTTCTGCTTGCCCTTTCTCTACAAGTTCGCTGAGGCGACCTGGTGTAGCGATCAATATCTCCGGTATCTTGCGTAGAAGAGCCGCCTGAAATTTGAATTCCTGCCCGCCGGTAAGAACCACTGATTTGGCGTGAACGGACGATGCGAACTGTTCACAAATTTTATGTACCTGCTGCGCCAGCTCTCGTGTCGGAACCAATACAAGGGCCATGGATTTTGGGGCCCCCTGCCATTCCATCAATCGCGCAAAAAGTGGCAACAAATAGGCAAAGGTTTTACCACTGCCGGTCTCGGCATCGATAAAAAGATCCGACCCGGATTGCAGCAAAGGAATGGCTTTTACCTGTATATCGGTAGCCTTTTCAACATCGCGCGACGCGAGCGCCGTCACCAATCGTGGAGGTAATTCAAATTCAGAAAATAAAATGGGAAGGCAACCTTAAAAAATTCGGGACAGAGAGTATAAAGAAATAAAGCCGGACAGCTCTACAAAAAGCTATCCGGCCAAATTTACCGCGGTTTACTACTCGGGACGCTGGTTATTTTCACCGCCCAACTCGGTACAGTTGTAAGGTTCATAGGGGGCTGCAGACATGGCTTGAT
>JBFHKI010000043.1:0-11180 GCA_041595415.1 Pseudomonadales bacterium
CCCTGATTCTGAGGCTCTTCCTGACACCAGACCACGCGTTCGGCCTTTACATAGGGTGTCAATTTTTCAATCAAGGCATCACCCGGAAAGGGATAAAGCTGCTCAATCCGGATCAAAGCGACATCATCGATGCCCTTCTCCTCACGCGCCTCCAAGAGGTGGTAGTAGATTTTACCAGAGCAGAGCACAACTTTTCGGGTTTTCTCGGGCAAAACTTCATGCTCACCAATAACATTTTGAAAAGTACCGGTGGCAAGCTCCTCAAGACTCGAAGTTGCCAACCTGTGACGCAAAATCCACTTGGGACTCATAACAATCAGAGGACGACGCATGGGTCGTATAGCCTGACGCCGCAACAGATGGAAAATCTGAGCCGGCGTAGTCGGCAGGCATACCTGAATATTGTGGTCTGCACACTGTTGCAGGAAGCGCTCCAGACGCGCAGAGGAGTGTTCCGCACCCTGCCCTTCATATCCGTGCGGAAGCAGCAGAGTCAGCCCGCAGAGGCGCTGCCACTTATGTTCTCCGCTAGTGATGAACTGGTCGATCACCATTTGTGCACCATTGGCAAAGTCGCCAAATTGCGCTTCCCATATCACCAGAGCATTGGGTGTTGTCGAGGCATAACCGTACTCAAAGGCCAAAACACCCTCTTCAGACAAGAGCGAATCAAATATCTCTATCGGTCGCTGCTCATTACTCAGATGTTCGAGGGGAACAAAGGGTTCGCCGCTTTTCTGATCAAAGACCGCGGCGTGACGATGGGAAAAGGTTCCCCGGCGACAATCCTGGCCTGACATACGTACCCGGAAACCGAATTCCGCCAGAGATGCGTAAGCCAGCAGCTCGGCCATGCCCCAGTTGAGCGGCATGTCTCCAGAAGCCATTTTCTGACGATCTTCATAGAGCTTTGATACCTGTCTCTGAACATTAAGTTCAGGCGGTATATTACTAATTTTACTCGCAATTTCCTTAAGATATTCTATGTCAATACCGGTGTTGGCTGGCACGGTCCAGTCATGCCCCAAATAGGGGTTCCAGTCGACAAAAAGCGACATATTGGGTTCGCTTACCATGTTCGGCACAACGGATTCACCGGCATCAAGTCGCTGGCGAAAATCGTTCATCATGGCATCGACATCACTTTGGGAAAGCACACCTTGCTGTACCAACTGCTCAGCGTAGAGACTGCAGGTGGTTGGATGCTTGCGAATCTGCTTGTACATCACAGGCTGGGTCGCCGCAGGTTCGTCCGTTTCATTATGGCCACGTCGGCGATAGCAAACCAGATCGATAACCACGTCTTTGTGATATTTGTAGCGATACCGAATAGCCAACTCTGCTACAAAAGCTACCGCTTCCGGATCATCTCCATTTACATGAAAAACCGGCGCCTGAATCATTTTGGCAACATCGGTACAGTATTCGGTTGAGCGGGCATCCTGCTGATGCGCAGTAGTGAAACCCACCTGATTGTTGATAATCACATGCACACTGCCGCCGGTTTTATAGGCGCGTGTCTGTGACATTTGCAGGGTTTCCATAACCACCCCCTGCCCGGCAAAGGCCGCGTCACCGTGCATAATAATGGGCATTACCTGGTTGCCATCGGCATCACCCCGACGATCCTGTCGTGCCCGCACACTTCCTTCAACCACAGGAGAAACAATCTCAAGATGGGAGGGGTTAAAAGCCATCGCCAAATGAATTTCACCACCGGGGGTAACTACATTTGACGAAAAGCCCAGGTGGTATTTGACATCACCGGCAGTATTGATAACCCGCTTACCCTCAAACTCTTCAAACAGCTCGGAGGGTTTTTTGCCGAGCACATTGACCAGTACGTTCAGGCGACCGCGGTGGGCCATACCCAGAACAATCTCTTTGGCACCTGCCGATCCGGCATCCTGTACCAGAGTATCCAGCAGAGGAATGAGGCTTTCGCCACCTTCCAGACCAAAACGTTTGACGCCTGGATACTTGCTGTCCAGATGTTTTTCCAACCCTTCGGCCGCTGTTAATCTTTCCAGAAGGTTGAGCTTGCGCTCTTTTGAATAAACCGGGTGACCACGAACTTCTTCAACCTGTTGTTGCAACCAGCGTTTCTCTTCGAGATCGGTGATATGCATGGTTTCAATAGCCACGGTGCCAGCGTAGGTCGATTCGAGAGCTTCAATAATTTCGCGCAGAGTGGCACTGTTGTTCTTAAAGCCAAAGTGCGTCATACCGGCCCGGAAATAGGTATCCATATCGGCCTGGGACAGATCGTAATGCGACAAAGAAAGAACTCGTGAATGGCGTCGCTGCATCTGCCCGAGCGGATCGATATCAGCTTTGGTATGCCCACGGTGACGATAACCGGCGATCAGCTCAATAACACTGACCTGTTTGCGCTCATGCTCAAGCGCCGCCCCGTCAATACTGGCTCTTACAGACTCACTCGGTTGTTTTTTGCGGGCCTGATCACGGAAGTAGGTAATGATGTTTTCATGGGAAATATCATTTCGGGCTAGTTCATTACCCTGTGGCAGAGAATCAAAGTAGTCACGCCACTTCTCGGGAACGTCATTTTCATCAAGAATATAACGCTCGAACAACATCTCCACATAGTCGGCATTGGCGCCGGATATATGGGAGCTGTCCCACCAAGATTGCATGTCAGACTTACTCTGCATATTCCTTTTTAACCCTTCTCGACATCAGGGAGGAGAAATTGAGCTGATTTCAATCCCGGGATACTTCCCTCGACCCGTTGTGAAGGCCAAGGGAAAGCTGACTCAAAATATCCCGGCTGTACTTGCTTATATCCCGCGCTGCAACAACATATTGCGTATATGACCTATCGCACGCGTAGGGTTGAGCCCCTTTGGACAAACCGCTACACAGTTCTGGATTCCGTGGCAACGGAATACACTGAACGGGTCTTGCAAATCGGCCAAACGTTCCTCTGTTGCCGTGTCACGGCTATCGGCGAGAAAACGGTAAGCCTGAAGCAAACCGGCAGGACCAATAAACTTGTCCGGATTCCACCAGAATGAAGGACAGCTGGTTGAACAGCAAGCGCAAAGAATACATTCGTACAGACCGTCCAGCTTTGACCGCTCTTCGGGAGACTGCAAACGTTCGATTGCAGGTGCCGGAGTGTCGTTGATCAAATAGGGTTTGATCTTCTCATACTGGGCATAAAACTGGCTCATATCCACAACCAGGTCGCGAATAACGGGCAGCCCGGGCAAAGGGCGTACAACCAGCTTTCCATTTTTTTCCACTTCACTGATGGGAGTAATACAGGCCAAGCCGTTTTTGCCACCCATGTTCAGGCCATCGGAGCCACAAACCCCTTCACGACAGGAACGACGGAAAGACAAAGTGGAATCCTGGGCCTTGAGCAACTCCAGAGCATCCAGAACCATTAGATCACGACCACCGGTATCCAGCTCGTAATCCTGCATATAGGGTTCCGAGTCGGTTTCAGGGTTGTATCGATAAATACTGACTGTTAACAAGATATCGGCCTCCGGCTAGTAGGTGCGAACTTTAGGTTCAAAGGTAGGAACAGTTTTGGGCGTCATATTGACGTCACGGGTACCCACCTTCTTGCCATCTTTCCAGTACATGGAGTGCAACAACCATTTCTCATCGTCGCGATCCGGATAATCCTCACGGGAGTGTGCACCACGGGATTCGGTACGAACCGCAGCTGTGTGGGCAGTTGCCTCAGCTGTTTCGAACAGATTTTGCAGCTCAAGGGCTTCTATACGCGCCGTATTAAAGGCTTTTGAACTATCCGTAAGAGCGACGTTTTCGATACGTGGACGCAAGGCTTCAAGTTCTTTCATACCGCGTGCCATATCTTCACCGTTGCGGAAGATACCAAAGCAATCCTGCATGATTTTTTGCATTTCGGCACGCAACTCGGGAGCGGTTTCACCCTCGGTGTTAGCTTCGAGTCGGTTGAGTCGGGCCATCGCCGCTTCAATATCACTTTCAGCCGCTTCATCCAGTTCAATGCCTTCGCGCATGGCTTTTTCCAGATACAGGCCAGCCGCTCGTCCAAACACCACCAGATCCAATAATGAATTACCACCCAACCGGTTTGCACCGTGCACAGACACACAGGCGATTTCGCCACAGGCATAGAGCCCTTCAATGACTTCGTCTTCACCATTGGCGTTCTGGTTAATAACCTGGCCGTTTACGTTAGTCGGAACGCCACCCATCATGTAATGACAGGTTGGCACTACCGGAATTGGCTCTTTAACGGGGTCAACGTGGGCAAAGGTCTTGGCGAGTTCCTGAATACCCGGCAGACGTGAGTTCAGTACCTCTTCGCCCAAATGATCCAGTTTCAACATCACATGATCGCCATTTTCACCACAGCCGCGACCTTCACGGATTTCTATGGTCATAGCTCGGGCTACCACGTCTCGACCGGCCAAATCTTTGGCATTTGGCGCATATCGCTCCATAAAGCGTTCGCCATCCTTGTTGATCAGATAACCACCCTCACCGCGACAGCCTTCCGTTACCAATACCCCGGCACCGTAGATGCCCGTGGGATGGAACTGCCACATTTCAATATCCTGAACCGGAACACCAGCGCGCAGAGCCATACCAACACCGTCGCCTGTATTGATATGGGCATTGGTGGTGGATTGATAAATACGACCAGCACCACCTGTAGCCAATACCGTGGCTTTTGATTTGACAAAAACAACATCGCCGGTTTCGATTTCAATAGCAATACAGCCAACTACCTGACCTTTGCTGTTGCGTACCAGATCGACGGCAAACCACTCGTTCATAAAAACGGTTTTGTTTTTGACGTTGTTTTGATAAAGCGCATGCAACAGGGCGTGACCGGTACGGTCTTCCGCAGCACAGGTACGGGCAGCCTGCCCTCCTTCACCGTAATTCTTTGACTGACCACCAAAGGGTCGCTGATAGATACGCCCGTTTTCAAAGCGTGAAAACGGCAGGCCCATGTGGTCCAGCTCCATAATGGCAGCCGGCCCTTCTGAACACATATATTCGATAGCGTCCTGATCACCTATGTAATCAGAACCCTTTACCGTGTCATACATATGCCAACGCCAATCGTCATTGGGATCGGCACTGGCAATTGCGCAGGTAATACCACCCTGAGCAGATACGGTATGAGATCGAGTGGGAAATACTTTGGTAATTACCGCGGTTTTAAAACCCGACTGGGCCAACTGCAGAGCTGCACGCATACCGGCACCACCGCCACCGATAATTACACCGTCAAAATTCATTGTTTTCATTATTGCCATGTTCTTATAGGCTCCAGAAAATGCCGAGGCCGATTACTGTCACAACCAAAACGGTTGCCAATACGGCAAATTGAAATATAAACCTAAGCGCATTCGCTTTAGGCCCCATCAAGCGGGGAGTCACGTAATCTGTCAGCACGCCCCAGACTCCGATCCACACATGCGCCATCAACATCAACAGAGCAATGCTGCTAAAGACCTGCATGGAAAAACCGGAAAAAAGACCGTGCCACTGCTCGTAGGTCAGATCCGGAGTGGTGGCAATAAAAAAGAAAAGAAAAAGAAAATAAGCGGTTATCACCAGTGCGCTGACGCGCTGCATGACAAAGTCATACACGCCATTTCGCCCCAGACTCGCGATAGAGGTTACACGCTCCATAGCCAAACTCCTGTCAATGCAATTAACACCACTGAAAGGGCAACAACTATTTTTGCCCCCAGACGACCGCCTTCGAGACTTTCTCCAATCCCCATATCCATTACCAGATGGCGCAAACCTGCAACCAGGTGATACCAAAAAGGCGCCATAAACAGGAACATAAGGAATTTGACGGGCGAGCTGAGCAGCATTTGCTGCACCTCGGCAAAATCCTCGGCAGAGGCAAGACTTTTATGCAAAAACCAAAGTAATACCAACACCGCGGCACAAAGAATAATGCCGGTCAGACGATGGGCGATTGATACATATGCGGTGATGGGTAGGTCAATGGTATTGATGTCCAGATTTACCGGACGACCGTTAACGGAGGAAATTTTCAAAATATATTTACCTTTTCAAGGGAAATAGAAGCGTAGCCTAAAAAGCAATCAACGGCGTAACTGAGGGCGATTGCGGGCGGCGATTTTACATTTTACCCACCCAAAACTCAAACCGGGATCACCGAAAAAACCGCGCTTTTGGAAGTTTTTTCGAAGAAATGACCTCAAGCAACGCTTTGTCGTTTGCTCCTTGTGCTGGTCTGGATATAATGCATCGCTTCAGAAGAAAAAATTTTGTTTTTTCTCGCTCGACCCGGCTGTATTAGCAACAGCCAAACTACACGATTAATATATCTATTCAGTGCTTTCTAACTTCGACTAGAAGCAATCTTTCAAGCCTCAGGAGTAAATATGAGCAACGGCAAGGCCACACTAACAATTGAAGGCAGAGACCCTCTGGAACTTGATGTGTATCAGGGCAGTATCGGTCCTGATTGTATCGATGTTTCTAGCCTGGCAGCACAGGGCGTTTTTACCATTGATGAAGGTTTTGCATCCACAGCCTCCTGTGAATCCAAGATCACCTATATCGACGGCGGAGCAGGCACCTTGCTGCACCGCGGTTACCCGATAGACCAACTAGCTGAAAAAGCGGATTACCTTGAGGTCTGTTACCTGCTTCTCAATGGCGAGCTGCCTACTGAAGCGCAGAAACGTGAATTTGACGGCATAGTCCGCCGCCACACCATGGTCAATGAAAATGTAGCCGCTTTTTACAACGGTTTCCGTTATGACGCACACCCCATGGCAATGCTCTGTGCGGTTGTTGCAGCCCTCTCCTCTTTTTACCACGACTCACTGGATATCACTGACCCGGAACACCGGGAAATCACCACCATGCGGCTGATATCCAAAATGCCAACCTTGGCAGCCATGGCCTACAAACACTCCATTGGCCAACCTGCTTTGTACCCTCGCAACGACCTGGATTACTCAGCCAACTTCCTTTACATGATGTTTGGCACGCCCTGCGAGAACTACGAAGTAAACCCAATCATTGCCAAGGCTATGGATAAAATCTTTATCCTGCACGCCGATCACGAGCAAAACGCCTCTACTTCAACAGTACGTCTGGCCGGCTCCACTGGCGCAAACCCCTTCGCCTGTATTGCTTCCGGCATCGCTGCCCTGTGGGGCCCATCGCACGGTGGCGCCAACGAAGCCGTAGTTAAGATGCTTGAAGAAATTGGTGACGAAAGCAATGTCGATTCAGCTGTACTGCGCGCCAAGGATAAAAATGACCCATTCCGCCTGATGGGCTTTGGACACCGTGTCTACAAGAACTTTGACCCCCGCGCCAAGGTAATGAAAGAGACTTGTGACGAAGTACTTTCCGAGCTGGGCATTGATGATCCTTTGCTCAAAATTGCCAAGCGACTTGAGCAGATCGCCCTGGAAGACGAATACTTTGTACAGAAAAAACTCTATCCAAATGTCGACTTCTACTCAGGCATTATCCTGCGCGCCATCGGTATCCCGCTGAACATGTTCACCGTTATCTTTGCTCTGGGGCGTACCTCAGGCTGGTTAGCGCACTGGAATGAAATGGTAAGCGCCAACAGTCGCATCGGACGACCACGCCAGCTTTATACCGGAAGCCCGTTGAGATCCTACAAATCTATCGACGAACGCTAAAATATAAAAAACCCGGCATAAGCCGGGTTTTTTTTCGCATGTATACAGGGCTTCACAAAGGACCAGGCATCGACTCAATAAAATCAAAGCGCGGTACCTGCTTCCCTTCAATATCAACTTTCTCCTGAAACATTTCCAATGGCCGCACCCAAAGCGAGGGACTCATACTGTCACTGTAAAGCGGCCGGTATAGCACTAACAGCTCTTCAGTTTCCGAGTGTCGCACCAAGGACAGAACCTGATACTCCCTACCCTTGTAATGCCGGTATCGGCCAACTTTTAAACTCATATCCAGACCTCTTTAAAATTCTCTGTCGGATCAGTTAATAACTGAAAACACCATCTCTGAGAAAATCATCATTTTGGTCTTCCGAGATATAAAACTGCTGCTCGCCGGACTTCTTGGCTTTATACATTGCACTATCAGCTACCTGCATAACTTCTGCGGCGCTCTGATTTTCAATTACAAAGTGGTGCGCACCTATGCTTGCACGAATCAGCGCCATCCGCCCCCCTATTGAAAAAGGGGCTGCCAACGCCTCATGGAAGCGCTTGGCAACTATAGCGGCCAGTTCCGAATTGGAGGTGCTTGGACAGGCCAAAACAAATTCATCACCGGAAAGCCGACAAAAAAACATCTCCCCTCCAGTGCAATACTCCTGCCGCAAAGCCTCAACCTCATTTCCAATACGTCGAGCAAACTCTTTAAGAACCAAATCTCCCCCGGCATGTCCGAAAGAATCATTTATGGACTTAAACTGGTCAATATCAAAATAGAACAAGGTCAGGCGTTTTTTATACCCGGACGATTCCTCTAAAAATCCCTCGAGCCAGGTATAAAAACTACGACGATTCATCAAACCGGTCAGGTAATCTTCATTCGCTTCCTGTTCGAGTTGTTTTTTTTGTTTGAACAGGTGGTATGCCAGAGTACCGGAAAAAATAAACGACATGGCCATGGCCATAAAGAAACGAACTACCAATACAAATTCCATGCTGTGGAGCACAGCTATAGTGCAAGCAAGAATAATGGAACCACCATATATAACCGCCGGCCGGAAACGCATAATAAAAAACGCTGCGCCGGACAGGGGGAAACAATAAATCAAGCCACGGACTCCAAGCACATAGGAGGCGATGACCAAAGTAATTGCTGCGCAAGAAACAAAACACAGCTGCAGAGAGCCCGTGTTTTCTTGATTGAGAAGCGATATCAGCGAAAAAACCGCAAACATAAGGGTTACAAAACAGGCAACCCCTATCCAGAAGCTTTCGAAAAGAATATGGAATACACCAAAAAAAAGCAGCACAAAGATGCTGATGATATGCACCGAAATGGCAACCACCGGAGGAAGCCAAGGTTTGAACGCATCAAGGTCCTTCATCATTGGTCCATCAACATTGTTTGAAAGCGGGTTCCGATTCTAATCAGAAGTTAAGGTGTTCACCAGCGATAAACCAATAGACCAACTGTCAAATCCCGACAATTTATGGATATCGAATCAGTAATATTCCACCCTGATGATAGAGCACCTCTTCGACCTCTCGCAGATCGACTTTCCCGACGCGGGTAAAAACCAGGTCGCCGGATTGTGGCTGCCCTTTTGGAGTAATAACGCCCCGATAGGTAGTAAAACTAGGCATGTCGTTGCGCCACATAAGGATGGGTTCATCTATCTGACGCGCAATTGCTGCCGCCTCTTTTACCGGGGCTTGCTGAAACTTGGCTACAACAGGCACGGCAAGAAGGCCAATAAACAAAAGATGAATCAAGGCAAAACGATAAACCGACTCCAGGATATTATTCGCCCTGAAAATAACCAGTAGTGCCAAACAGCACAGCACCGCCAGCAATCCGCCCTCCCACCAGCCCAGTCTCTGCATACCATCCCGCAACAACTCCGACAGATAAGGATCGGAAATATTCTCTGCAAGGGCCGGCACAAGAATTGGGAAAACTATCGCAACCAAAGGTAACAAGAGCCCGGGTAGTAAAGCCCAACGCAGCCGAATTTTCGTCAGATAGCGCGACATCAACAGGAAAACAGGTGTCGAACCATAAAGAATATAATGCGGTAACTGGGTTCCAGACAAAGAGAAAAAAACAAAGACAAAACCGAACCAACACCAACACCAGGTGGCAAATTTATCGCGGCCCAGTTGCTTTACTGAAACCAGGCTTCTAATTAACCAGGCGCTAAAGGGCAAGAGAACCAGCAACAATCCAGGAATGTAATAAAAAATGCTTCCGCCATGTCCTTCCATAGTGTCGGAAAAGCGGCTGAGATTGTGCTGCAAAAAGAAGCCGTCAATAAACAACTGCCCCTGATCCAGGTATTCAGCAATGTACCAGGGCAAGGCCACAACAGCGGCAACAACCCAACCCAAGGGATAAATAGCTACCCTCATGAAGGCCTTGGGCTCGCGCATGACAAGAGCGTATAGCACCAGGGTGGCCAAGGGCACCACGGCCGCAACCGGCCCTTTGGTCAGTAGTCCCAGACCAATCCAGAGATAGGCTCGGGTTCTGGCCTTGGTATCGGCTTCAGCTACAGCCCGGTATCCATCCATGCAAGCCAATGCAATCCAGAGATTTAATAAGGCATCCGCCGTTGCAGCGCGACCTATTACAGTAACCCCCAGGCTGCTGACCATAAAGATCATAGCCGCGCGGGCTGAATCTTCACCTAACCGGGGAGTTGCAAAGCGGTAGATCGAAATAGCCCAGAAACTCGCCGCTATAGCTGAGGGCAAACGATAGAAAAATTCGTCTGAGCCAAACAGCGCAGTACTGATAGCCTGTAACCAGTAAATCAGAATCGGTTTGTCAAAACGCTGTACCCCATTCAGATAAGTGGTAATGAAGTCCTGACGCTGCAGCATTTCCATAGTGGCTGCTGAGAAAGCCCCTTCATCCAGATCAAAAAGCGGGGGCCCCCAAAGATTGAGAAAAAACCCTACCCCCAGCAACACCGTCATGCCGAAAGTAAATGCTGAACGCGACGTCAAGCAGATCATGGTTTAAACCGAAGACTTAGCCTGATAGCTAGTCCTGATTATTGTGAGATTTACGCACTACATAATGCGTTGTGTTAGAAGTTTCATAATAGGTACGGGACATCAGCTCCGCCAAAATACCCGTTGTCAGAAACTGGAAAGCGGTAATAACCATCACTACACCAATCAATAGTGCGGGACGAGTACCGATGTCATGACCAAAGATAAACTTATCTATGCCCAGATAGAAAAGCATGAGGCTGCCAATAAAACCGACAACCAACCCTATGGTGCCAAAAAAGTGACCCGGACGAGCGCGGTATTTCATGAAAAAAAGCACCGATAGCAAATCCAGAACCACCCGAATTGAACGGGAAATACCGTACTTGGACTGACCGTGAATACGGGCGTGGTGAGTTACTGGCATCTCGCCAATACGCCGAGAAGGTGCAACAGCGGCCACCCAGGCTGGAATGAAGCGATGCATTTCACCCA
>JBFHKI010000044.1:0-11176 GCA_041595415.1 Pseudomonadales bacterium
TTCAGTAGCAATGGGAATTGCCTGTGCCATGTTGGCGGGGTCGGCAATGGCGCAGGATGATCAGCCGGAAATGGGGTTTTTTCTGACTTCAGTCGGTTCAGGAAAGGGTGCGGATCTGGGTGGATTGGCAGGTGCGGATGCGCACTGTCAGGCTTTGGCCGAAGCCGTGGGCTCTACACGCACTTGGGCAGCTTACTTGAGCGCCAAGGCCGAAGGTGGGCGCCCTGCGGTAAACGCCCGCGACCGAATTGGTAACGGGCCTTGGGCAAATGCGGAAGGGATTGTGGTAGCCACAGACCTGGACGTACTGCATTACGATAATTCCTTGATCAATTACAGCACTGCATTAAATGAGAAGGGCGCTACTATTAATTCTGCGGGGATGAAAAACTCGCCCAATCAGCACGATATCCTGACCGGAAGTTATATGGACGGGACGCTGATTGATGCCGAAGATGGTACTTGTAGCAACTGGACCAGCAGCGCCGATGGTGGCAATGCCGCAGTGGGGCACCACGATCGTTTTAGAGGTACCACTCCCGGCAGTTCCTGGAACTATGTACATCTGTCACGCGGTTGTAGCCAGTCGCAATTGCAAGCCAGTGGCGGGGCAGGATTGTTTTATTGTTTTGCCACCGATTAATATCTTTGTCAGGCATAAAAAAACCGAGCTTTTTGCTCGGTTTTTTTATGCCTGAAACGGCGGTTCAGGCTTGTTTATTCGAGAACGTAAATTTCGCTAATGCGACAATAGGTATCGTTGTCGATGATTATCGAGTCCTGGGTATCTAACTGGCCAGCGGTTGCGGTAGTGTCGAAAATATTGCCAAAGCCGACCTCCGGGCAATTGTGACTGAACATGATCAGGTAGCGGACACCAAATCTACCGCCCATTACTGCAGTTCTGGAGTTGATAGCTTCCATAGTGAATGTCGCAGGGGCCGGTACATTTTCAACCGCTATCACGCTGTTGTATCCGAGACTTTCCCCAAGCTCAACAGGGCTCATATCCTGGGTTGGGTTGCTACCGCATGCGACCAGAAGCCCTCCCAGAGCAACTGAAATAAATACTTTGTCGATTCCGTTTTTAAAAAGCATGGCTTTCTCCGTGGTTATCTTGAGTTGCAATATATTTAAATTAATAAAAAAGCCTCTGGCCGAAACCAGAGGCTTGAATGAGCCTGAATGAGATTTGAGACGATTTTCTGTTCCGTATTCATTCAGGTCTAACCAGTCGATGCTAACTAGAATCGGTAGCTCGCTCGAACCCCTATGGAACGAGGCGCGCGCGGTTGAAACTGGAAGCTGTCGCGAGCGATATCGTCATAGGTCCAGGTTTCACCCAGATAACCGGTTAGTGGGGTGTCTCTCAAGTTTGTTCCCCGTAAGGCATCCTGAAATCCCCAGTCCAGTTCGCCCTGTTGAGCAACATCATCAGGGAAACCGTTGATGCTGTACGGGGCGTTCTCGTCCGTAAGGTTGTTGACGTAGAGTGTGGCACTCCAGGCATCTCCGGATAGGCCGATGTTCAGATTGGCGGTAGTTACGGCTGGATACCAGTTAAAGTTGCCAGAGTTGGCGTATTGTTTACCTTCGTGGCGAATATCCAGGCGGGCATTAAAGCGCATGCTGCCAATATCTGTGGTAAAGCTAGGGCTGAGGGACCAGCTTATTTCTGGTTGATTGGCCAGCTTTTTACCGTCGGTTATATAGCAGGTGCTGGTAAGTGTGTCACCGGAACCGGGACGACGCACTTCCAGACCCAATGCAGACATATAGTCAGGAGTGTCACCGGCACCAGTTACAGCCGTAACTCCATTCAGTTCGGTAAAGTCGATAGCATTAAACAGGGCAATATCACAAAATTCATCATATTCGCCTTTCATAATGCTGGCTTGGCCGCGAATGTCCCAGTTGTCCGTGATGCGGTAGTTACCTTCAATTTCGGCACCATTGATTTTTACGTCGCCAAAGTTCAGGTTTGTAGCGATGGTACTGCCGTCGGCTGCTGCTACATACGCGTAGTCCACGCCACCTACGGTACAGGGGCCTTCGAGTGTGCTTCCGGCTTGGCCATTGCTAGCACAGGGGCTATCCAGATCGATAGCACCATTCTGAATCTGATCTTTCCAGTTAATGGTGTAAATAGCACCTGAATAGGTAAGGCGACCGTCAAAAGCATTGCCCTTGAAGCCGAGTTCCAGTTGAGTGATTTTCTCTTCTTTGTAGGAAGTAAAGTCACTGGCAGAAAAATCGGTTGAATAGGTTGCTCCTGTTAGTGGAGTCGTGTGTGACGCATCGGTATACCAAACTCCTGTAGTGCTGTCATAGGCATCCGCTATGTCATCTCCACCAGGAGTAAGAGTGGCGTTATTAATGTTGTCGGTAAAATCCGCAGAAGCGTAAGGAATCAAACCATTCGCAACACCATTATCCAGCACATCCAGAGTATCTGCCGACAAAACACCTACGTTAATACCGGCCGGGTTTACACCCTGAGCCCATTGTAAGTAGTAGCTGGTGTTTTCATTCACATCGTAGGTCAAGGAAACCCGTGGCACGAAGGAGTTGGTTGTTACTTCTTCAGAAAGCCCTGTGGTCTCGTTGGTTGCGCTAACCACATCCTGAGCATACCGGCCTTCAAGAGAAAAAGTGATCTGGTCGGTTATGTCATAACCGGCATTAAAATATACAGCCGAGTTTTGCGCCTGCTCACCAATAATTTCGTCATCAGGAGCGAAGGGCACACCCGCATCGGCAAAGCCGGATATTTGCATAAATTGGTCTACGAGTTCCTGACTGTGGAATTGTGCGGCGGCAGCAAGAAATTCTGCACCCATACCGGGACCACCCCAGCGCTCTTCCAGAAAATCGTAGTCATAGTAGGAAGCACCGACAACATAGCGCAATCTATCCTCGGCCGGGGATACCCAGCGCAATTCAGCATATTGTTCTTCAATTTCACCGAAGCTGGGGTTGGGAACACGGGGAGGCCCCATGCCAGATTGGATTCTCCAGCCATTGACATCACCTTCCCAATCGATTCTTACGCCATTCGAGAATCCATCGTAGGTATTCTCGATGCCATCATCCACGACGCCAACATTGTCAGGGTCGTAAAAATAAAAGCCCGTTGCATTGGCGCGCTGAAAGGTTTCTTCACTTTGCATATAGGAAAACTGCAGGGCGCTGCCATTATCGAACAGCTTGTCAGTCTGGAAAGTAAAACGATCCCGCTCGCTTAAGGTACCGCGGTCAGACATCGGAATGGAGTAAGCTCTGGCCATCAATAGAATCTGTTCCTCAACGGTCAGAACTGTGCCATCGTCAAGTGTCATGGTTCCTGCGCCATTGGCAGGCCCTCCGGCATGGACACCATTTATCGCATTTGTGGCAATTGCAGATAGGTTCAGAGGATTAACTTCCAGCCAGCGCTCGATATCGTGTTGCGAGTAAAGGTCGCGAACCTGATCCCAGTCGCAATCCATCTCGCCTATTAGCCACGGAGCCATCATGCCGGCGTCGACAAATACGCCATTACCTTCAAAGCAGGCATCCCGTGCGTCCTGAGTAAGAAACATTACCGGTGCCTGTTGGTCATGTGTTTCTACGTGATTAAAGGTCAAGGACATCTTCAGGGTATCGTCTGGTGTAAAGACCAGTTTGCCTGAGAAGTTGTCACCAGTACGAGCGCCGAACTCCGTACCGTCTGATTGTTCAACATTGGTTTCGACGCCGTTAATTACACGGTAACCGTAATCCCCTGTTGCATGGTATTCATCGGGTGAACCACTGTCCTCTTTTGAATAGTTAAGCAAGAAACCCAGAGTGTCTGTGATCGGGCCACCGAGACTGATATTGGCTGTTTTTGTTCCGTAATCACTGACATTAATACCGACACTGCCCTCGAACTCGTCGCCCGGATCACGGGTGACGTAGTTGATGGCTCCGGCGAAGGTTGAGCGGCCAAAGGCGGCACTCTGTGGGCCACGATAAACCTCGACCTGCTGAAAGCCATTAAAGCCGATTGAGCCAACAGAGCCGAGAACCGGGATACCGTCAATAAAAGCCGTTACCTTGGTTCGATTTGGCGCCACGTCATTGGCTTGGATACCGCGAATACTTGGTAGAGCGGCGAGCCGGTCTGCCCCTTCGTCATAATGTAGTCCGGGAACCATTTCAAACATTTCGTATAGATTGGTGATACCGGCATCTTCGATCAGGGTATCGCTTAATACTGAGGTGGATACCGGAACGTCTTGTAGCGTTTCTTCTCGATTACGCCCGGTAATGACGATAGTTTCCAGGTCCATAGATTCTTGGTCCTGAGCAAATATCGGTAAAGGATTAAATATAAATAGCAAGCTGCCAGCTGCCGCTAGCGGTTTTAGACACTTCATAGTTTTTCCCCGTTATTTTATTTTTTGTACTACTACTGCGTTACTTCATTACTTGATCTATTTTTGTTTTTTTGGCTCTTAATTTCGGCCAATTGATGACGATTCTATGCACACTGGGTGCACATTGTCTACACATTTGTAAAGAGTTGTTGGCGAGGCTCTAAAAAGTTGTCCTGTCCGGAACTCATCCGGGCGCCCGATAGAATCAACTTGTATTGAGGTTCGTAAACTGAAAAAAGCCTGGAAGGAGTTAATCCCAGTTGCTTAAGGGCGTGGCTTAGAGATTGGGCAGGGTATTTTTAGAGCTCGAGAATCCGTGTCTGGTAGGATCGAATAATGTCCAGAATCTGGGCTGTTTCCTCAGTCTTTTCCTGGTGCTCGGCCGCAATCTTCCGACTGAATTCTGCAATTTCGCCCAATCGTAAGCCCCGGATGGTGGCTGACTGAGAGCTTGACATGCCGGGTTGCTCTTCCAAACGGCCTATCTGGTATTCGATCAATCGCAACACCGTTTTAATAGTTGCCAGCGAGGAATCCAGATCGCCAGCCAAATAGGTTGTCCTTATACGTAGCATATAAAGCTGAGTATCGAGAAAGATAGCTATGGCGCTATCGATTAAAGCTGTTGCCTCATTAAACATTCTCGGCTGATAGCCGGGAGTTGTGAGCTGAATTCGCCACTCGGCTCGTAACTTGACGCTACTGGCATACCAGAGGTCGGTGGATCGAACTGCTGCCAGTTCTGCATCCAGATCCAACAAACTTGGCATATCTCCAGCCTCCAGAGCTTTGAGCCCGGCAAATACATCGGCAGCTGATCCCTCAAGTTTGGCGAGTTCTTCTTCAACGTAGTCTGGAACCTCTAGGCCACTGAATAGTTCCCCAAACCAGGGCTGCAAGACAGCGTATCGCGCCTGCTGGTTGTCTGGTGCGGCTTGCAGAGCCTGCCTTAAAAGACTTTGTGATTCCACCCTGTCGCCCTGGAGTTGTAGCCCCAGCCCGTTGACCACCAAAGCCTGAACATCCTTCTCCTGATAGAGTCTTTCTGCCAGTGCTATGGCTCGAGCATGCCAGCCCATGGCATCAAAACGCCGGACGATGTAGGAAAAGTTAATCTCCGTCGGAAAGTCTGCCCCAATCCAGTTTTCGGCCCTGGTCAGCGGATCGTATTCACTGAGCAATTCAAACAGACTGTACAGGTTCAGGGACTGGCCTTTATTGTGAACCCTTGAAGAAACAGTCGCCATGTAGTTGTTGTTGTCGGTTATCAGTGGTGATCCGGCAGCAAAGCTTTCCAGATTTTCCTGCTCCATGGCCAGGGCAACCAGAAGATCCTCAGGAGCACCTATGCCTCGCTCAAGGTAGGTTAAAACATCGTCGTCCAGTGGACGACCAGTACCTGCCATCTGCCGCTCGGGGTCCAGTGTTTGTCCGGAACCAATGAACAGAATAGTACCGGGGTCTACCTGGTACATCCGTGCATAGGGGAAAACATCCAGCATGCTGGCTGCAAGTGCCTTTAATAAGAAACTGTCCACAAAGCTGGCGTTCATCCACTGCAGAAATACGCCGTCCTCTGTCAGATGCTCTTTGGCAAGCTGCATAAACTCCCTTGTATAAAGGTGCGACGCACCCGCCGTCCATGGGTGAGAGGGTTGGGACACTATGGTGTCGTATTTTTTATCCGTCAGGGATAGGGCACTGCGTGCATCGTTGATTACGATATTGAGACGTGGATCTTCCAGTGGGTTGCTTTCGCGCCGGTTGCCATAAAAGCGATTTGCCTCGATAACCTGTGGTTCAAGTTCTATCACATCGACATTGGAAACCGACTTGGGAACAGCCTCCAATGCCACGCCGCCGCCAAATCCGATAACCAACATAGAGTCGGCGTCAGGTCTTGCCAATACAGGTAGTATAGACAGGTAGCGCTGGGTCCTGCGCTCCGGAGGTGATCCCAGCTCACTGGCCGATGCCTCAGGTAGACCGTTGGTGCGCAGATAAAAGGAACCCTTGTCTTCAATCACAACAACGGTCGCAGATCGACCTACTTCGTAGAAGACGATTTCACCATCGGGCATGGCCAAAATTGGACTGGAGCGCAGAATGTCTTCCGGCATTTTCGGTTGGTAAAGCCCAAAAATTGTCAGCACCAGAAGCGCCGGAAAAATAGCCAGGGTACGGGTAGATCTGCCAATCAGGAAGACACTTGCCAAAGCCAGAGCGGCATTTATTAACACCGCAAATTTTATGGTGCCTTCATACTTGAGCAGGGGGATAACAAAAAAGGCGGCTAAAGTCGCACCGAGAATGGCACCCACAGTATTCCAGGAATACACCTTGGCAGAAGCTGGAGCCGCTTCGGATTTTGTTGTCGCCAGAACGCGTACAGCCAGAGGAAAGGTGGCACCAATAAATATGGTTGCCGGCAATAGCACCAGAATGGCAAAACTGACGTTTCCGGCCAGTCCAGCTGTATCCGGAATAGCCAGCGGCAACAACTCATAGATTAAAATGGAAGTCAGGGCTATTCCGGCCTGGGCACCGATAAAATACCGAATAGCCTGGTCACGGCTTTTGGCAAAACGCGAGGCAATGGCGCTACCAATGGCAATACCACCCAGAAAACCGGCCAGCATGGTGGCAAAGGCCGTAATGCTGCCGCCCAATATGTGACCCAGAAGGCGGGTCCAGAGCACCTCATAGATAAAAGAGTTCGCGCCAGAAAGTAACATTATCGGCAGGATCCAGAAGCGGGACTTAGGCGCAACCTTTACTTCGGCTGCTGTCTCTTTTGGGGTGATATCCGGGCTGGCTCGTTCCGAATCGGGGGATGTCGGCAGTTTGCCAATTTGTACTGCGATTAAAGCCGCCAAGGCAAACACAGCCAGATTAACCAGAACGCCAACCCAGACCGTTCCGTTTAAGCCCAGTCTGGGTAGCAAAATAAACCCGGCAACCAGTGTTCCACCGATGGCACCCAGAGTATTGGTCGTGTAGAGCAGTCCGACTCTGGCGCCTATTTGATCTTCGGATTTGACCACGTACTTGGTCAGCAGGGGCAGTGTGGCACCCATAAATGCGGTAGGAATAGCCAGAACTATAAAGGCGACAACAAGATAGAAAAAAGACTGTTCCAGGCCGCTGGCATCAGCGGGCTCCGCTTGGCCGCCAAAGGCTCCGACGTAGAGAATACGGGCAAGCTGAAGTAACAGCGGAACTGCCAATGCCGATATGGCTATTCCGGCCTCAAGTAAACCGTAGAACAAAACCGGACGGGTTATGCGGTGAACATAGCGGGCGGCAATTGCCGACCCTAATGAAAGACCACCCATATAAGCGGCCAGTACAGCGGCGACGGCCAGTTCTGAGGTGCCAAACACCAGAGAGAACTGCCGCATCCAGGCCGTTTGGTAGAGTAGTGCTGCAAAGCCAGACAGAACAAAGCAGGCCACTACGCCACAAAGTATGGGATTGATAGATACTGAGCTGGACTTCATGCCGACGGCACCCCTATTAAATTCTTCTGCCGAAAACTCCATCGCTTAGGAACCGATCTGCAACTATGGCTCTGAAAGGGAACAGCGAGGCCCCATTTGGGCAGATTTATAATTATTTATGGAGCTATTTAAACACCTTTTTCAACGGATGAAAGTGCAGCGTAGATGTAGAGAGAGTTTTATGTCTGGTGGATCGAGAAAATGTTACCGCTAAAAGTTAGTGGTTTTGTATTTTGACAACCCTTGTTTTGGTCGATCGCATGGCGGTTAGCAGGGCAAAGAGATAAGTCTGGGGTATACTTATCTTTGATCCCGGGGCATGTGTTGGACTCTCCGGGGCTATACATCCATTTGGGGGATTAAATGAAACAAAAAATAATTATGTGTCTGGGTATTTCTTGCCTTTTTTCCGCATCTTTTATCCAGGCCCAGGAAACCGAACAGCCTGAAATGGGCTTTTTTGTCACCAGCGTAAATATGGGTGACGGCGCAAATCTGGGTGGCCTTGCCGGTGCGGACGCACATTGCCAGTCTCTGGCGGAAGCGGTTGGCTCAAATCGTACCTGGGCTGCCTATCTGAGTACACAGGCTAAAAATGGTCAGCCGGCTGTGAATGCCCGAGACCGTATTGGGAGTGGCCCTTGGTATAACGTCAATGGTCATCTGATGGCCAGTAATCTGGATGATCTGCACTACAACAATGCCTCGCTGAACCGACTTTATTCTCTCAGTGAAAAAGGCGAAGTCATCATGTCGCGATCTCTGGGTGACCCTATCGGTCAGCACGACATTCTGACTGGCTCCAACCTCGACGGCACGGCCATTTCCGGTGATGCTGACGCTACCTGTAACAATTGGACCAGTAACGATGACGGTGCGGCCATGCTGGGACATCACGATCGTCTGAACTTTTCTACCATCGGCGGTTCCTGGAACTCGGCACATTTGTCGCGTGGATGCAGCCCCGAGGATCTGGATGCCACCGCCGGTAACGGCCTCTTTTATTGCTTTGCAACGGATTAATAATTAAGGCATGTCTGCGTTGAAATATCTGTCAGTTGTGGCGGGGTTTGCCCTGTTGGCAAGCTCAGCGGCAATAGCACAGATTCCACCCGAACAGCGTGTAGTGCAGGGGCCGGTTGAAGAGCCGGGCCCTTTCAGTTTCTTTATAACCAGTGTGGGTATCGGCAACGGAGGTAATCTGGGTGGTCTGGAAGGTGCCGACGCACATTGTCAGGCTTTGGCCGCGGCTGTGGGTGCCGGTGACAAAACCTGGCGAGCCTATCTGAGCACTCAGGCGAACAATGGGCAAGAGGCTGTGAATGCCCGGGATCGTATTGGTCAGGGCCCTTGGTACAACATAAACGGCTTCAGAATCGCCGAGAGTCTAGAAGCCCTGCACTACGATAATTCTGCGCTTAATTATGAATCAGCCCTGAATGAGAAGGGAGAGCATATCGGCTCATTGTCTATGGGCGATGCACATAACCAGAAGGACATAATGACAGGATCGGCGATGGATGGCACGGCTATGGATCCGGCAGTGGATACCAGCTGCCGTAACTGGACCAGCAACGATCAGGGCACCGCCCAATCCGGGCATCACGATCGCTTTCGCTGGTATGTCTGGGGCAGTTCCTGGAACTCAGCCCACGCCAGTCAGGGTTGCAGCCAGGAAGGACTCAACGCCACCGGAGGCGATGGGCTATTTTATTGTTTTGCCGCCGACTGATCTTCAGGCGAAGCGTTATGCCTGTTGCGCAGGCCGGGTTATCCGAATTTAGATGCTCAGTTTTTTTATGCTTTCTTCGGCGGCACGGATTTTTTCGCTGCGATCAAATTTTTTCATTTGGTCGGATACCACAAAGTTGACGTCTGTAATATTCAGAAAGGTCATGATCTGCTTCAGGTAGCGGCCGGCAAAATCGATTTCCGAATGCACCTTGGTGCCGTTTGAGGCCAGAACGATAAAGGCCTTTTTGTTCTGCAGCAGCCCCCGTGGGCCGTGTTCGGTGTATTTGAATGTCATGCGAGCGCGACAGACGTTATCGATCCAGTTCTTCAGATCCGAGGTGACGCTGAAGTTATAAACCGGGCTGGATATAAGCAAAATATCGGTGTCTATCAATTCTTGGGCCAACTGGTTTGAAAAGGCCAGAATCTGTTTGTCCTCTTCTGTGCGTTGGTCTTCTTCGCGCAACATGGCTTCTCGCCAAGCGGAATCGATACGCGGGATACCATCGGCAATATCCCTGTAGGTCACATCCAGATTTGCTTCAGATTCAAGTTTGGCCTGTAACTTGTCGGCCAGCGCGCGGCTGACGGAATTCTCTCGGTCGAGGCTGGCGTCCAGTCGAAGCAGCTTGAGTGGGGTGTCAGACATATTTAAAAATCCTGAGTAAATTCAAAACGCGGCGCCATTCTAGAGACTGGGCACATCTATCTCCAGTGAATAGATGCAAATCTTGGGAATTGTCATTTTAAGTGTGTAGAAAAAAGTTTGATTGGGCGTAGGGCGCCACATATCTAGTGGAAGTAGAAGAAAAGATAACTTCTTAGGTGAAGGGAGCTTGAGAGGTTTCGGGTGGTTCTGTGGAGACTTGTATAGCTGAAGAGATCTGAAACTAAGAAAGCCGTTTGATGGCGGTAGTGTGAATCTAGAGAACCAGATTACTTTACGTTACTTTACTTTTCGTAATCTGGTTATATAGAATCCACGACCCTGTGCAAAAAGACGCATCCAATTGAGTTGACGTTCTTGAAGAAGTTTTATGTTTAAACAGTCCCTGTCAGACGATTTGTTCAACCTAGCGGATTTCACTAAAAGAAGTTTGCATGTTGCATTTCATGAAGCTGGCATCACTATGCCCCATCTGCATATCAATGCACTCTTTGTAATCATACATAACCAACCTTGCACTGCTATAAAACTCTCGCAACTTGTTAGTCGTGACAAAGCTCAAATAACCAGGCTGCTGAACAGTTTGGTTGAGCAAAAATTGGTAAAAAAGTTAACAAACCCTGAAGATAGCCGCAGTCAGTTCCTTAAACTGACTGCCGAAGGAGAAAAGGTTTTAAAGCAAATTAAAATTGTCGAAAAACCTGTTTTAGCCGAAATGACTCAAGGCTTAACGGCTCGGGAAATAAAGTTATTCTCTGAGCTAACGACAAAAATGAAAAATAATTTGTCGAAGCTCCAATAATCTATCAAGGACAGCGCTTTCTTGGTTGTTCGATACCAACACAGCTTTATAACGTCATTTATAGTCCTCTAAA
>JBFHKI010000045.1:0-11025 GCA_041595415.1 Pseudomonadales bacterium
GGCAAATTGCTCAGCCATCCAGTTTTTTTGCTCGGCATCGGCAAAGGCGCACCATATTTCAAACAGCGCACAGTCTTCAGTGTCCTTTGGTTCACCGGGTTCCAGCAGATTGGTTTTGATTTTGTTGATATGTTTTTGCAGCTGTTTTTCCGGTAAAAACAAAGGAATGGTGTTGTTGTAGCTTTTGCTCATCTTGCGGCCATCCAGGCCTTTGAGCACAGCTGTTTCTTCACCCACGACAGCTTCCGGAAGACTGAAGTGTTTGCCGTAAAGATGGTTAAATCGCTGGGCGATATCACGCGCCATCTCAATGTGTTGAATCTGGTCACGTCCCACAGGCACATGGGTGGCATTAAAGACCAGAATATCGGCTGCCATCAGCACCGGATAACTGAACAATCCCATATTGATAGCAAAATCAGGATCCTCACCGGCATCCAGATTCTTCTGGACCGAATCTTTATAAGCGTGCGCGCGATTCATCAAACCCTTGGCAGCGACACAACTTAGAAACCAGGTCAGTTCCGGAATCTGGGGAATATCGGATTGACGATAAAAAACCGCCTTGTCGGTATCCAGACCAAGAGCTAACCATGTGGCCGCAATTTCACGAGTCGATTGATGCACCCTGTCCGCGTCCTGAGTACTGATCAGGGCGTGATAGTCGGCTAAAAAGTAAAAATACTGCCCTTCGCCACGACTCTGTTCTATGGCAGGTTTAATTGCACCCACATAGTTCCCCAAATGAGGTGATCCTGTGGTTTTAATACCCGTCAGGGTTACTTTGTTGGTCATATTTTCTGTTCTTAAAATGAGGGTAAAGAGCTTTGATAAAAAGCGGAAAGTGCCTTAACAAGGTAGTTGATGTCCTGAGCACCGGCGGTCTCCCGAATAGAGTGCATGGCCCATTGCGGACAACCAATATCAATGGTGCTGACCCCCAGATTCGCTGCCGTGATAGGTCCTATAGTGCTTCCACAAGCCATGTCGGTACGCACTACAAATTCCTGTACAGGAATATTTTCCCGATCACATATCTGTCGAAATACGGCGGAGTTTTCACTGTTGGTTGCATAACGCTGATTGGCGTTCACCTTGATAACCGGACCGGCATTAATTTTCGGATTGTGGTTTCCCTCGTGAACATCGCTGTAATTCGGATGCACCGCGTGCGCGTTATCTGCCGAGATAAACACAGATTTACGTATACATTTTTGACGCTGCTCGGTATCCGGAATCAGGCGCTCCAGCAGATCCCTGAGCAACGGTCCCTGCGCGCCACAAGCCGATTGACTGCCAATCTCTTCATGATCGGTGCAAACCAGCAACTGAGCCTTTTGAGGCTGTTTTTTAAACCCTTCAATCAGCGCTGTCATGCCGCAAAAGCAGCTCAGCAGATTATCCAGGCGTGCGGCGCTGATATAGTCATCTGCCAGACCGGTAAGTGCAGCCGGCTGAGTATCGTAGGCATATATCTCGTAGCTGTAGATTTTTTCGGCGATTCCGACTGCACCGAGTTCAGCATCCAACTGCTGCTTGAGAAGATCTCGAAAGCTGGAGTAACTGTTACCCTCAGCCGACAGGACCAATGGCAAATGTTTTTGCGCATTGACGGTCCGACCGGTGTTAGCTTCACGATCCAGATGAATAGCCAGACTGGGTATACGTGCAATGGCTTTACCAAAATTTACCAACGCATCCCGTAACTGCCCCTGCTTGTCCGCATAGGTTACCCGACCGGCCAGGGACAAATCACGGTCAAACCAGGGGTTAAATAAAACACCGCCATAGACCTCAACACCCAGTTGATTAACCCCCTGACGTTTTAGGTCCGGGTTTGGCTTTATTTTCAGGCAAGGACTGTCCGTATGAGCGCCAACCATGGACATGCCAGCATCAGTGGCTCCTTTTGCACCCGTAGTAAAAGCGACAATGGATGAATCATTGCGGGTAACCAGATAACCTGTCTCAGGTTCTAATTGCCAGGACTCGGTTTCCCGCAGTTCGACAAATCCAGCCTGTCTGAATTGCTGCAACATATGCTGCACCGCGTGATAAGGCGTCGGCGAAGCGTCGATAAACCGGCAAAGATCCGTCGCAAGTTGTGTGCTGGTCATGGAGTGAGACTCATTAATGAGAGGTTTTCCGTTTTGGAGAATGGGTTTGGCAGATTACAATCCGCTACCCGTTAATACAGCAACAATTCTAGGCGTTTCGGCCCGACAATTAAATCTAAAATAATGAAATCCAAAATAGCACCGGCTAATCTGATCTGGGACGAACGGGGAAATCCACTCAGTAACCATTTTGAGGATCCCTACTTTTCCCGGGATAATGGCTTGGCAGAGAGCAATTACGTTTTTCTCGAGGCCAACGATCTGCCCAATCGCTTTGCCCGACTGCAGCCTGGTCAAAACTTTGTTATCGGGGAAACCGGCTTTGGCACGGGTCTGAATTTTCTGCTGACATGGCGCTGTTTCAAACAACATGCACCCGCAAATGCCCGCCTGACCTATATCAGTATTGAAGGTTACCCTCTCAGACTGGATGATCTGCAACGTGCGGCAAACCAATGGCCCGAGCTCAAGATATACTCGGACCAACTTGCCGACCTGTATCCGCTGCTGGTACCCGGCCATCATTGGCGACGCTGTGACGAACAACTCAGCCTGCACCTGATTTTCGACCAGATAGAGCCAGCTCTGCAGTCACTGCACCCAAAAATAACGCATCACAACTGGCAACATGAATTACCCCGAACTGTCGACGCATGGTTTCTCGATGGTTTTGCTCCAGCCAAAAATCCGGAAATGTGGCAGCAGGCAATCTACCCGTCCATTGCCCGCCTCAGTACAGCGGGTACCAGTCTGTCCAGTTTTACCGCCGCTGGAACCGTACGCCGCAGCCTGCAGGAATGGGGGTTCAGTATTGAAAAAATTCCGGGTTACGGCCGTAAAAGAGAAATGATCCGGGCTGAATTCAACCCGCATTGGATTCCGGAAAAATCCCAAATACAGGCTCATAGCGATAAAGATACCCAGACTTGGCATATCCCCGCAAAGCAATCTGAGAAACCGCAACAAGTTACCTTGTTGGGAGCTGGCATCGCTGCCATGACCTTGGCCCTCAGCCTGGCTAAGCGCGGTGTCCGGGTGCAAATTCTGGACCGGCACAAAAAACCTTTTTCTGGTGCATCTGGCAATCCCCAAGTCGCTATCTTTGGGCGACTGTCACCGGACAACGGAGATCTGGAAGACTTTGTCTTGCAAAGCCTCGCCTACGCAGCAGCTTTTTACGCCGGTTTTTGGCAACAGCAGTGCGGTGATAATTGCGGTTTGTTACAACTGGCCCGCACACCGAACGAAGTTGAAAAGATGCAACGATTGATTAATCAACTGCCGGAAAACAACGGTTTGGTGGAATGGATTGAGGCCGGACATAGTAAAGATGTTTGTGGATTGGAGTTACCATCCGCCGGACTCTGGTTTCCTCGCTCCGGCTGGGTTTCTCCACCGTTGCTGGCCGAACAGATATTGCAACATCCCCTTATTGAATTCACAGGTGGACAGGAGCTGACACCAGTCTACAAACAAGGCTTATGGCATCTGCAGGATATCCAGGGTGAAAGTCTGCATCGTTGTGAAACCCTGGTGATCTGCAGCGGCTTTGAGGCTAAAAACCACCCTCTTCTCGATTGGTTGCCCATCAAGGCAGTCGCCGGACAACTAGAGCTGGTCAAGGTCAATGACCAAAGCCAACACCTGAACTCCATCGTCAGCCAGTACACTTCTATTTTGCCGGCCCATAACAAGCTTCTTTCTTTGGGTGGAAGTTATCGGTTGGGAGAATCCTCTCTGGATATTCGCGAGGAGGACACCCAGGCCAATCTGGATAAAGTCCGGCGGATGCTGGGCTGCGACATGGATTTAACCACGAGTTACAGCTATAGCCGAACCGGAGTTCGCGCCACTACCCCCGATTACCTGCCTATCTGCGGTCCGGCAACCGATCTGGATGGTTTGAAGCTCGACTTTGCTGCCCTGCGAAAGGATGCCAAAACCCCAATTCACAGGACCGCGCCTGCCCTTCCGGGACTGTTTCTGAATCTGGGTTATGGCTCCCGAGGTTACGCCTATGCCCCGCTATGCGCTGAACACTTGACCTCTTTAATACTGGGAGAAGATTCTCCCTTGCCAAACCATCTGCAAAGATCCCTTCTACCTGCACGATTTCCAATTCGCGATATGATTCGCGCTCGGCTATAACCCTCAAGGACCCAAGTTCTCGATGATCAACCTCCCAAAACAATTCAGGTTCCGGATTAAAGGCACTTTATTAGCTTTGTTAGGCAGCCTGTTTTTTGCCTGCTCAGTTGCACAACCGACTCTTGAATATGAAGTGGTTGAAAGCTACCCGCACAATCCGGGTAATTTCACCCAGGGTTTGATGTTCTATCAGGGAGTACTTTATGAAGGTACCGGCCAGAGGGGCGATTCACGGCTGATTCGCTATCGCGATGACTACCAGACTCCGCTTTATACCCGCCCCCTACCCAACCGATACTTCGGTGAAGGCATTGCGGTACATAAGGAATTACTCTATCAACTCACCTGGCAGTCGGAATTGGGTTTTATTTTCAACCCCGAAGATCTGAGCCCGGTGGAAAATTTCAACTACATCGGTGAAGGATGGGGCCTCACCTCGAATGGTGAGGAACTCTGGATGTCCAACGGTAGTTCATCCCTGCTACAAATCTCTGAACAGGGTGAAATTATCCAAAGCCTGCAAATACGTCTGGATGGAGCCCCTCTGGACAAACTGAATGAACTGGAGTGGGTGGAAGGATATATCGCAGCCAACCGCTGGTACGACAACCATATTTATTTTATTGATCCACAAAGCGGCGAGGTTAAATACAGGCTCGACCTGAGCGACCTTGCTAAACCGCAACAATCCCGCAGTGAAAAAGTGCTCAATGGTATTGCCTGGCATCCGCAACATCAGACCCTCTGGGTCACAGGAAAGTATTGGAACCGACTCTACGAGCTGGAGATTGATATTTAGACTTTAGATTAGATAAATATTTTATCTTATTGTTTTTTCTGGTTTTCTGAAATTTTAATTAGTGCTTTTATCTGGCTTTCACTGCAGTCGTCAAAACAACCTCTGGCCACTTTGGATGGTAATAATATAGGGCCAAATCGTACCCTTTTCAGACGACTTACCTGCACCCCCTGAGATTCCCACAAGCGACGAACCTCACGATTTTTACCCTCCATAAGAGTGACGGTAACCCAGCGGTTACTACTGTCGATTTCATCCTCCAGGGTGTTATCGGTAAAACGCGCCATACCGTCTTCCAGCTCTACACCCTTGAGCAAACGGTCCACCATAGCCTGATCTACTTTGCCGTAGATCCGTACCCGATATTCACGATCAATGCCCGAAGAGGGATGCATGAGTTTATGCGCCAGATCGCCATCAGTTGTAAGCAAAATAAGGCCGGTAGTGTTTATATCCAGTCGCCCAACCGCTACCCAACGCCCGTTTAAAACCTTGGGCAGGGATTCAAAAATGGTCTTGCGCCCCTCGGGGTCCTTGCGTGTACAAACCTCACCCTCGGGTTTGTTATACATAATTACCCGGAGGTCTTCCTTGGAATCAGCGGCGGTAACTATGATAGTTTTACCATCCAGCTGGATTTTTTCATGACCGGTCACCCTGTCACCCAGCTTTGCAGGACGGCCATTTACGCTGACACGACCCTCGGCAATAACAGTTTCAAGAGCCCGGCGTGAACCCATGCCGGCCCGCGCCAATACTTTTTGCAACTTTTCGGTAGACTCAACCAGCCCGGTTTTGGCCGGTTGCACTGGCGTTCTCGGTCTGGCGGGCCCCTTGGAACTACGGCGGCGATCGTTCATAAGCTAGTAGCTTCTCCGGAGTGTGGCATCCACAACTCATAGCTGTAGTTCAGGTTGGACTGAAATTCTTGCACAAAAACCCTGAAAAACCTCTCCGGTATGGCCGGAAATGCGATATCACCCTCCACCACAGTGTGAATACGGGTGAGATGTAATACATCGGCGCGATTTATCATCTCGGCGTAAATCTGGCCACCACCGGCGATAAAGGCGTGATCGGTAATTTTGGACAATTCCTCTACGGCCAAATCGACCGAGGCAAACACACGTACATCCTCATCCTCGCAATCAAAGCCATTGGCGGAAATCACTGCAAATTTGCGATCCGGCAACTTACCCATAGCCTCAAAGGTTTTGCGGCCAACTATTAACCAGCTATTGAAAGTCAGGCCCTTGAAGAGCAATTGCTCACCACGTGCGCGCCAGGGAATTTCGGCACCATTACCTATCAGGTCGTTCTCGGAGCGGGCAGCAATAAGAGAGAGTTTCATAAAAATGCCTTCAATGTAGCGGCTGTCCGTCTGGAATATCCGTCTCGGAAAGCGCTTCGCTACCCTTCTGTTCCATCTCCGGCTGCTGAACATCGGAATCGGAATCTTCCACAATCTCAACGGTCTCAGAGGATTCAGCCTCATCCTGGCCGGACTGTTCAACTTCGAGGGCCAGCTCAGGGTTGATATCGGCCAGATCGCGAATTTCACTCAGCGGTGGTAAATCCGCCAGTTTCTGTAAGTTGAAGTAATCCAGAAACAATCGGGTGGTGGCGTACAGAGCTGGCTTGCCGGGTACATCGCGATGTCCCACAACACGCACCCACTCACGCTCCAACAATGACCGGATAATATTGGAACTTACAGCTACGCCCCGAATCTGTTCGATATCCCCGCGGGTTATGGGTTGTCGGTAGGCGATGATCGCCAGGGTTTCCAAAAGCGCCCTTGAGTACTTGGGCGGCTTTTCATCCCACAAACGCGTGATCCAGGGTGCCATTTCTTCGCGAACCTGCATACGAAATCCGCTGGCAACTTTTTTTAATTCGTAGCCCCGGTCGGCAAAATCGATTTCCAGATCTTCCAGTGTTGCCTTTATTTCATCGCGTGAAGGTCGTCCTTCATCCTCACCAAAGAGTTGTAATAACTGATCAATGGACAGAGGTCTTCCCGCTACCAATAACGCAGCTTCCACTACTTTTCTCACTAATTTTATATCCGACATCTCAGGATTCTCTCTACCTAGCTCTCTCTGGCTTTTACATGAATCATGCCAAAGGCTTCGCCCTGGGTGATTTCTATAAGGGACTCTTTAATCAACTCGAGAATGGCCAAAAAGCTGACTACAACACCCAACCGCCCCTCTTCTATGGTGAAAAGCGCACCAAACTCAACTATGTGACCACCCTGAATTTTATCCAGAATGGTTGCCATACGCTCTCTGGTAGACAAAGGCTCAAGCTGAATCTTGTGGCTGCGGTACATATTGGCCCGGTGCATCACTTCGCTGAAAGCTATCAATAACTCTCGCAAATCCACTTCCGGATGCGGAATCTTTTTAGGCATATCCGGCAGTTCAATTTCCGCAGCAAAGACATCGCGGCCTTCACGTGGAATCTGGTCGAGATCTTCGGCCGCTTCTTTGTAACGCTCGTACTCTTGCAAGCGCCGCACAAGTTCGGCTCGCGGGTCACCCTCTTCGTTTTCTTCTTCGTTTTGGCGCGGCAACAACATGCGCGATTTGATTTCTGCCAAAAGAGCTGCCATCACCAGATACTCGGCCGCCAACTCAAATCGCATGGCTTGCATGGCTTCAATGTACTGTACGTACTGGTTTGTTATGGCACTCACATCAATTTCGAGAATATCGAGATTTTGCCTACGGATAAAATAAAGTAAAAGATCCAACGGCCCCTCGAAAGATTCGAGAAATACCTCAAGCGCATCCGGTGGAATATAAAGGTCTTTGGGAAGCTCGGTGACAGCTTTGCCCTGAACCACTGCAAAGGGCATTTCGCCCTGTCGTGCCGACTCGGTATTGACGTCGTTAGTTAGGTTCAGCTCTTCGGTCATCTGGGGATTATACGGCAGCGAAGTCAGAAAAATCGCCCATTCCCTGACGAATCAATTGCGGCACTGTGTCGGATAGATCAATCACTGTGGTTTCCTCAATGCCGGCGTAGCCGCCATCTATAATCAAATCCACATGATGTTCGAGAATATCACGCATCTCCCAGGGTTCATTCAAGGGGAATTCGTCGCCAGGCATCAGCAAGGTACTGGATACCATTGGCTCCCCCAACTCAGCCAAGAGTGACTGAAGAATGGCATTATCGGGGACACGCATACCTATCTGTTTACGCTTGCCGGTCTGTAAACGCCGGGGAACTTCCTTGGTTGCCTCGAGAACAAAGGTAAAAGCTCCGGGGGTATGAGCCCGCAATTGACGAAAGGCGATATTATTTACCTTGGCGTAGGTTCCCAGCTCGGATAGATCCCGGCAGACAAGGGTAAAAAGGTGTTTTTCATCCAGCCCACGGATACGACGAATACGGTCAAGCGCGTCCTTGTCACCTATATGACAACCGATGGCATAGGCTGTGTCGGTGGGAAAAACAACCACGCCGCCACGCCGGATGATATCAACCGCCTGGTTAACCAGACGTTTTTGCGGATTTTCAGGATGAATCGAGAAATACTGGCTCAAGTTCGGGACTTCAGGTTGGAAAGCGCAGGATTATACCGATAGCCTGCGCAGGAAGAGACAAAAGCGACAGATAATTGGCAACCAGATCACTTAAAGCTCTGACACTGGGATAAAAAGCCCCTAAAATAGCCCAGCTTTTCCTCCTCATTGCGAACATTGAGCATGACCGAAACCGCGCCCAAGCGTGAAAACCTGTTTTTAAACCTGTTATTCAATATTGTGGTTCCGACCCTGATCCTCACCAAGTTCAGTGGCGAAGACCAATTGGGGCCCCGCCTCGGCATAGTTATCGCCCTGAGCTTTCCTATTATTTACGGGGCCAAGGATTATTTTCGCCAGCATAAGTTCAACTTTTTCTCGGCCCTGGGAATTTTCAGCGTCCTGATGACCGGCGGTATGAGCCTGCTTGAAATCGACCCCCAATATATCGCCATTAAAGAGGCTGCTATTCCGGCCATATTTGGCATAGCGACACTGATCTCATTAAAAACTCGCTACCCTCTGGTGCGCATTTTTCTGTTCAACGATATGGTGATGGAGACAGACAAAGTGCATCAGGCACTGGAGCACCACAATGCTGAAGCGGCCTTTGATCGAGCGCTGGTGGTAGCATCTGCCATGTTGTCGGCTTCATTTTTTCTGTCCTCGGCGTTGAATTATATTCTGGCACGGGTGGTGCTAACCTCCGAACCCGGAACCGAAGCTTTTAATGCCGAACTTGGCAAGATGACCGCTCTGAGTTTTCCGGTTATTGCCTTGCCCGCCATGCTTGTGATGATGGCCGCTTTGTTTTACCTTTTTCGACAAATAAAACTGCTTACACAACTTGATCTCGAAGACATTCTCAGGAATATGGATTAAATAAATATGCTCTACGCCATTCTCGCCGAAGACAAAAAAAACAGCCTGGAACTGCGATTAAAGTACCGACAGGAACACAGGGATCGCTTGCAGGACATGCACGAACAAGGCCGGCTGGTTTTTGCCGGCCCCCACCCGGCCGTAGACGCCGAGGATCCAGGTGAGGCGGGATTTACCGGCAGTCTGATCATGGCTGAATTTGCTGACCTGAACGAAGCCACAGCCTGGGCTCAGGCGGATATCTACCAAACCGCCGGGGTGTTTTCAAACTTGGTTGTAAAACCGGTTAAGAGGGTTTTCTGATGATAAAACGAACCACCTTTCTTTGCTCTGCCATCTGTCTGCTGATCTCTTTTTCATCTCTGGCACAGGATGAACTGCCCTCTCTTTATGTTTCAGACAGATTCGAAGTGCCTGTCCGCAAAACCGGATGCAGTAACTGCACTATTCTGCACTACGGCTTACCCAGCGGCACCATGGTTTATGATCTTGGAGAAGAAGTAGAAGACTGGACCAAAATCCGGTCTCAGGGCGGAATCGAAGGCTGGATGCCGTCACGTTTTCTGCTTGACGAGCCAGTAGCTGCACAACGACTGCCTCAAGTCGAAGCCGATCTTGCCGCCGCTCAGCAAGAAAACCAACTGCTCCAGCAACAAATTGAAGATCTGTTATCGGAGCTGAGTGAAATGGGTCTTGCCGTAGAAACTCTTGAAGTAGCAACTGAAGAAGGTGAAGTTGCACGGCCGGTTATGTCTATCTCGGGTGACGTTATTGGCCTCAACAGCCAAAACGAAGAACTGATTCGCCGCAATCAATTTTTGCAGCAAGAAGTTGATCTTCTCACCGCGCGCAATGAACGCCTCGAAGACAGCAGTTGGCGCTCCTGGTTTGTCTATGGTGCCTGTGCCGTATTGGCCGGCGCTTTGCTGAGTATCCTGCTCCCCAGACTCATGCCACGCCGAAAATATTCCGAATGGGGATAGTTTTTTGCCCGTAGCCCTGAGTATTAACCTCAACAAAATCGCCCTGATTCGCAACTCCAGGCCGGGAAACAATCCCGACCTGTTGAGCTACGCCAACCAATGTATCGAACTCGGTTGTCAGGGCATTACGGTTCACCCCAGACCGGATCAACGCCATGTCCGGGCCGATGATATCGCCCCTCTGGCAGAGCTTTGCAGCAACCATTCACAGATCGAATTCAATATTGAAGGTAACCCCCTTGAGGGCGCTTTGGATGACTACCCGGGCTTTATTCCGCTGGTGGAAAGCGTTTGTCCAGACCAGTGCACCCTGGTGCCCGATGCCAGCGGCCAGGCTACCTCCGACCACGGTTTTGACCTGCGTATAGCGGCAACCCGGCTTGAACCCATCATAAAAAGACTCAAAGACCAGCAAATCCGGGTCAGTCTTTTTATGGACCCGGATCTGGAACAAATCCGCCTTGCCAGAGAAGTGGGAGCCGACCGGATCGAGCTTTATACCGGGCCCTTCGCAGAGGCCCACCATAAGGGTCAGCATCAAAACCTACTTCAGCAACATA
>JBFHKI010000046.1:0-11000 GCA_041595415.1 Pseudomonadales bacterium
CCGCCGCCAGTGCCATGGTTAAAAACGCCGCTGCTGAAATCCAATTTTTTAACTGCTTCATCTCGTTTGTCCTCGTGATTTAACGATGAGTTCATATTGCCAATGCCCTAAGTAAAGAGGTTATTAGCCGCGGTAAAGATATGTAACCTTTGTGTACGGGACTCTGCAAAGCGTTACCCAAGCTTAAGGAAGGCGTATCAAAATGAAGATTGCGGAAAAGGGACGCACTCCGGGGTGGACTTTAGAGCGAAGAATTGTCTTTAATATCGCCGCTGGCTGACACACATACGACCTGCGTCCAAAACAATAGTCGCCATCCATACATACCAATAATTCCAGGGGAGATTCTCAAAATGGCGTTCCGCACAATTTTTGCGCTACTGTTTCTGTTGGCCGCATCGGCAGCCTCCGCACAGCAAATCAATCAGGCCAATACCGCCTGGATACTTACCTCCACTGCGCTGGTTCTGTTTATGACCGTACCAGGCCTCTCACTCTTTTACGCTGGATTAGTGCGAAGCAAAAACGTTCTATCGGTTTTAATGCAGTGCTTTGCCATTACCTGTGTCGCTTCAATTTTCTGGCTTTTGATTGGCTACAGCCTGGCCTTTACCGATGGCGGTTCGGCCAATGCTTTTATAGGCGGGTTATCCCAAGTATTTCTTAGCGGTCTGACTGAAGACTCAATGGCCGGAGATATCCCGGAGTCGGTATTCATCATGTTTCAGATGACCTTTGCCATTATTACCCCCGCCCTGATTGTCGGTGCCTTCGCCGAACGCATGAAGTTCTCGGCCATGCTGATATTCAGCATCGCCTGGCTGGTGCTGGTTTACGCACCTGTTTGCCACTGGGTCTGGGGTGGTGGCTGGCTTGCGGAAATGGGCTTGCTCGACTTTGCCGGCGGTACAGTGGTTCACATTACTGCCGGTGTGGCAGCACTGGTCGCCGCACTGGTGATCGGCAACCGTAACGGATTCCCGCAACACGCCATGCTGCCCCATAACATGACTATGACCGTTACCGGCGCCGGAATGCTCTGGGTAGGATGGTTTGGCTTTAATGCCGGTTCAGCTCTGGCTGCTGATGGTAATGCCGGTATGGCCATGCTGGTGACTCACATTTCTGCTGCTGCAGGATCCCTTGCCTGGATGGTTCTCGAGTGGAAAAGATTTGGCCGTCCATCTGTACTGGGTATCGTCACCGGAATGGTTGCCGGTCTGGGTACCATTACACCCGCTTCCGGTTACGTCGGCCCTGGCGGTGCGTTGATTATCGGCCTATCGGCCGGCGTAGTCTGTTATTTCGCCACTCAGGCCATCAAACAGAAATTTAAAATTGACGACTCTCTCGATGTTTTTCCTGTCCATGGCGTCGGCGGCATTATCGGTACTCTTTTTGCCGGTATATTTGCCTCAAGCCAACTGGGAGTTTTCAGCGGACAGGGGCTGGATATCAGTATCGCTTCACAATTTGGCGTGCAGCTAGTTGGGGTTATCGCCACCATGCTTTACACCGCGGTTGTCACCTTTGTCATTCTTAAACTGGTCGACAGGATGGTAAGCCTTCGGGTCGACGCCGATACTGAGGTTCAGGGGCTGGATATCGGCCTGCACAATGAACAAGGCTATAACAATATCTAACTGTAGCTGAGGGCGTTCAGGAAGGGGCTTCGGCCCCTTTTTTATTTTTGCTGTCGGAACATGACTCTTTTCCCGCCCAATGAGCCGAACAAAAAACGTTTATGTCCTACGGGATAAAGCCGCACAGCCATTGGCAGGAGAAATCGCTCAGGAATGAAATACTGTTGGGGCAATTAAATATGGAGAAAAAACCTTTTTTCTTACGGCCATAGCCCTGACAGGGCTCTCGATTTAAAACTGAAATGCGAGGATAATTGCGCCCCCATTTAGCCCCCAATCAACACGGGACTCAGTATGCTCTACCTGCAGCTGGGGCTTATCGCTCTAGCATTTGCCCTCATCATATTTGAAGACCTCGTTCATATAAACAAAGCCAAATCGACCCTTTTTTTGGGTACTCTGGTCTGGATTCTGGCCTTTATTTTCCCACACACTGACAGGTTGCATATACAGGCAGGCCTGAACGAAAACCTGCTGGATATCGCTACTCTCTGGTTGTTTTTAATGGCAGCAATGACCTTTGTTGCCTACCTGAATGACAAAGGGCTTATCACCCAGGTGGTCTACCGTGTTTTGCCGGAAAAGCTTGGGTTGCGTAGCCTGATGATGCTGGTTGCCTTATTAGCGCTGTTGTTTTCTTCGCTGGCCGACAACATTACTGCCTCTCTGGTAATGCTGTCTTTGCTGGTTTCACTGGATTTGGATAAAAAAACCACTCTGAAGTTTGCCGCTCTGGTGGTATTTGCCGTCAATTCCGGTGGTGTATCCCTGATCACCGGTGACGTTACCACCCTGATGATTTTTCTGGCCGACAAAGTTCAGATTACCAACCTCTTTCTGCTGATTCCTCCCGCCGTATTGGGAGTTCTCGCTTTAGCACTCTGCCTGATGTGGGGTGTGGATGAAGATATCCATCTGCCCAAATTCAAGCGCCCCATCGCAAGAGAAGACAAGTGGATCGCCGGTCTTTTCCTGTTGACTATTATGAGCACCCTCTTGTTGAGCGTGTTGTTTTCAGTGCCACCAGTGCTGACGTTTTTGTTTGGCCTGGCCAGTATGTTTTTGTTTTATCAGTTTATGTACAAAAACAAACAACCCACCAGCGTGATTGAATATGTGCGCGAAATCGAGTTCGACACCCTGTTGTTTTTCCTCGGTGTATTGCTTCTGGTGGGCATGTTAAAGGAGCTTAAGGTGCTCGACCTCTTGCCACAGCTGTACAGCATTATGCCGATCCCGGTCGCAAACTACGTGGTGGGCATACTCTCTGCATTTGTGGATAACGTACCCCTGACAGCCGCCATCCTTAAATCCGGAATTGAAATGACTACCGCTGAATGGCTGGGGCTGACCTATGCTGTCGGGGCCGGAGGTTCGATTCTGGTTATTGGCTCAGCCGCAGGTGTAATCGCTCTGAGCAAACTGGCGGAAGTGTCTTTCCTGTCCTACCTCAGGTTTGTGCATTGGCTGTTGGTAGGCTACAGCATCGGCTACCTGGGAGTCATGCTGATGGCTAACCTGTTTCTTTGACAGAGATATACCGAGGGAAGGCTAAATAACCTCCACCGCTTCGACCAAAGTTTTGGCAGCTATAACCTGCATCCCCTTAATGGCCGTTTGCGGACGGTTGGCATAGGGAACTACAGCTCGACTGAAGCCCTGTTTTGCCGCCTCGCGCAGGCGCTCCTGACCATTGCTGACCGGCCTCAACTCACCCGCCAAACCCACTTCACCAAAAGCAATAAGATCTCTGGGAATTTCCCGCTCCCGCATACTGGATAAAATGGCCAGAATGGCCGGTAGATCAGCAGCGGTTTCGGTGATCCGTACTCCACCCACCACATTGAGAAAGATATCCTGATCACCAACTGCAATTCCGGCATGGCGGTGTAATACAGCAACTAACATGGCCAGACGATTAGCCTCCAGTCCGACCACAACCCTTCTGGGATTCTGGTATTGATTGGCATCGGCCAAAGCCTGAATCTCCACCAGCAGGGGTCTGCTACCCTCCCATACCGAGGTAACTATACTGCCAGAGGCGGTATTTTCGTTGCGGCTCAGGAATATGGCCGAGGGGTTACCAACCTCTTTCATACCTCTGTCGGTCATGGCAAAAACACCCAGCTCATTCACAGCCCCGAAACGGTTTTTGCGGCTGCGCAACATGCGATAGCGGGAATCGTCAGAACTTTCCAGTAACAGCGAACAATCGATCATATGTTCAAGCACCTTGGGACCCGCAAGTGAGCCCTCCTTGGTAACATGACCGACCAGAATCAAAACGGTGCCGCGCTGCTTGGCAAAGCGCACCAGCTCCGCTGCACACTCGCGTACCTGGGAGACACTGCCTGGCGCCGAGCTGATATCTTCCCGATAGATTACCTGGATGGAATCTACCACCAGAATTTTAGGCGGATCTTTTTCCAGGCTGGCCATAATGGCATCCAGAGACGTCTCCGCCATAATAGACAGGTGTTCAGTGGGCAAACCCAGACGCTTGGCCCGCAAGGCAACCTGCTGGGGTGACTCCTCACCAGTGACATAGAGAGCTTTTTGCTCCTTGGCCAAGTGGCACATCATCTGCAGCAATACCGTGCTTTTACCTGCCCCTGGCTCGCCACCAATCAATACAGCAGAGCCGAGAACCATACCGCCGCCAAATACCCGATCCAACTCGGACAAACCACTACTGATACGGGGTTCTTCGACAACGTCAATTTCCGACAACAACTGGCCACTGGAAATTGTGCCGGCATAACCGGATGATTTGGATTTGCGACTTGCGGCGGCCGGACTCAGCCGAATCTCGGAGAGCGTATTCCAGGCACTACATGCGCTGCACTGCCCCTGCCATTTGGTGTAATCAGCTCCGCAATCCGTGCATACATAGGCTGACTTGGTTTTAGCCAATTTAGTTATCTCTAAAGTTGAAAAGCACTTACCTTTGAATGCGACCGAGTGTAGCATGTGGAGTCCAAAAATCGCGTACTCGTTCATGTATACATGTCTTCTCTGATACCAGAGCGGCACCTTTTAGTGTCCCCGTCGCTCGCAGCAACCATCGGCCTGGAAGAGGCTATCCTGCTGTCCTACCTGACAAATGTTGCCCACTTTCAGTCTGGTCAAGAATCCCAGGGGTATCAGTGGTTTGAAGTGTCAGATGGGCAATTTAAAGTCGACCTGGCTTTTTGGAACAACGCCGATATTCAACGTATTTGCGAAAGCCTTCGCGACAAGGGTGTTTTACTGGTGGCATCGGCACCCCTTACGGAATCGGGCCAAATTCGGTTCGCCTTCAACCAGACACACCGGCAGTCCAAACCTAAAACCGACAGCCACGACTTGCGTGAAGTTGTGGCTGGTAAGCCGAACACCTCCAACTTCACCAGAGCCAATCGCATAGCACCCAATTGGCAGCCAGACAGCAACTGCTTGCGGCTCTTGGCTCAACAGGGGGTACCCCGGGAGTTTATTGAGAACCAGGTGCCAACTTTTGTCCAATATTGGGTAGAACGCGGCGAATCACGCCATGCCTGGGGCAACCGTTTCGTAAAGCAGGTGTTACGTGAGTGGAATCGCTGGCAGGCCCAGCAGAACCGAACTCCCCAGACAGATTTACCTGCCTGGGAGCAAAATAACTCGAGCGATCCAACACCGATGTCATCCAACTGGCACCCTTCGGATGACGCCATGGATATCCTTATCCACCAGACAGGTGTATCACGTGCATTTATAGAAGATGCCATACCTGAATTTGTGCTTTATTGGCGCGAAAAAGGCGATGCATCCAATACCTGGAATGCGCGATTTATCACCCATGTAAAACGCCAATGGGCCAGATACCAGCACAGTATCGAAAACGACATCGACCCCAAACCCATGAGCGCCAACTGGAAACCCAGCCAGGATGTGTATGATGTTCTGCGTCTGGCCCGCATTGATCTGACTTTCGCCCGCGAAAAGATCCCCGAGTTTATAATTTACTGGCGTGACCGCAATGAAGCGCGCGCATCCTGGAATACCACTTTTTTACAGTTTGTGAAGCAGCAGTGGCAAACAGCCCACGAAAGCTCACAGAGTCAAACCACCAGAGCACGAAAACTGATCGATGACCTTACCGACACCAGCTGGGCAGACTAACCAAAACAAAGTTAACCAAAAACAGAAAGAGGCAGTAAATACCGTCTTCTCACTGTTTCGTGTGAATTACCACAATCAGTACTATAAGGCTTTCCCTGATACCGAAACCCTGAATACCATCAAAAAACTGTGGCTCAACAGTCTCAGCCTGATCCCGGCAGACGCCATAGTGGCCGGAGCCGAGCGCATCATCCGACGCAGTGAATATTTACCAACTTTGGCGCAAATGCTCCAGGCCTGTTGTGTCGATAAAGAGGGCAAACCTTTGGCCGATGCCCGCACCGCTTTTATTGAAGCCTGCAATGCACCCAGTCCCAAGGCTTCCTACAACTGGAGCCACCCTCTGGTCTACCATGCCGGACTCCGAACCGGCTGGCACCGCTTGGCCAGCAGCGAGGAAAACCGCAGTTTTCCAATTTTCCAACAGCAGTATCAAAATTTGCTCGAAGCCCTGATGCGTGGTGAAGAGCTGGCACCAGTTGAAAAAAATCTTATCGAGGAAAATCCGGAAGGAGAAACAAAAACGGCGCCGCTAGATCGCGACGCCGCCCGAGTCCGACTGGCCGAGCTGAGAGCTCAGCTGGAGGACTAAAAGCCTCAGGAAACCTGATGCATATGTACATCCTGTTGCGGGAACGGGATGGAAACACCTTCGGCGTCGAAACGCTTCTTGACTTGCTCTGTAGTGTCAAACTTGACCGCCCAGAAGTCTGCGGCATTTACCCAGGGACGAACCACAAAATTAACACTGCTGTCAGCCAGCTCAGCAACTGCAACTTGGACCGCAGGCTCTTTCAGTACCCGCTCATCCTTGTTGAGGATATCCAGAATTATATCCCGTGCCTTGTCGATATCATCACCGTAACCAATTCCAAAAACCATATCGACTCGGCGAGTCGGCTTGGCCGAGACATTGGTGATGATTCCACCCATGGCTGACGAATTTGGCACAATAATTTGTTTATTGTCCGGAGTAGCCAGTTCCGTTGTGAAAATCTGAATCCCCACTACAGTACCCGACGTACCGGCCAATTCTACGAAATCACCGATTTTGAAGGGTTTGAAGATCAGAATCAGTACGCCCGCTGCAAAGTTGGACAGTGAACCCTGTAATGCCAAACCCACAGCCAAACCGGCGGCACCCAAAATAGCCACCAGGGAAGCAGTTTGTATACCAACCTGTCCCAGTGCCGCGATTACCACAAAGGCCAATAGAGCCCAACGCACCAAACTGGATACAAATCCTATCAGGGCCGGATCGGTATCGCGCCGGGCCATATTTTTGGCGACAAATTCCGACACCCACTTGGCCAGTTTTTTACCTATATAAAAAATGGCGACGGCGATAATCAGATTTATCACCAGACCACCAATGTTGTCTGCTATACCTTCCATTTTATCTCTCCAGATTTTCTATACTTATTCTACATCCGTTTGCTCTGATTTTGAGCAGGATTCCACATTCAGTGCTTCAACACGCTGAAAACCTCTAGGCAGTTTGGCACCACGCCGTCCTCTCTCACAGCGAAAAACCTCAAGTTCACTGAATTTTAATTTCATATGCCGCTTGCCACTGTGGACCAACACTGTTTTTTGCGGAGGTACCACAGTCACTGCCACCATAAATTCCTCACGACTCTTCACCCGTGCCGAGGGAATACTAATGATTTTATTACCCTTGCCACGAGCCAGCTCTGGTAAATCCTTTACAGGAAATACCACCATGCGCCCTTCGTTACTGACAGCAACCAACAGTGAAGTTTCCAGATCGTCAATCTTGCAAGGCGGAAGCACCCTGGCACCAGTTGGCAAGCTAAGTACCGCTTTCCCGGCTTTTTTGTTGGCGTGTAAATCACCCACCTGACAAATAAAGCCGTAACCGGCATCTGAAGCCATCAGAATTTTTTGCTCGGCGGGCCCCATCACCAAAGCCATAAACTCTACCCCCGAAGGAGGACTGAGCCGACCGGTAACTGGTTCACCCTGACCACGTGCCGAAGGAAGTGTATGGGAAGCCAACGAATAGCTTCGACCAGTGGAGTCGATAATATGCACCGGCTGATTGGATTTACCCAGAGCGAAGGTTCGCAACGCGTCGCCTGCCTTGTAATTCAAACCGGCGGCATCGACATCGTGACCTTTAGCCGCCCGAATCCAGCCCATATTGCTGAGCACTACAGTAACGGGCTCGGTGACCATAAGATCTTCTTCAGAGAAAGACTTCGCCTCGATAGCACTGTCGATAATTTTCGAACGCCGTTCGTCACCGTATTCTTCAGCGGCTTTGATAATCTCCTTACGCACCAGAGTTTTCAAACGAGTCGCAGAACCAAGAATGGCTTCTATCTCGGTTTTTTCTTTCTCCAGCTCATCGCGTTCGGCTTGAATTTTCATTTCTTCAAGCCGCGCCAACTGCCGCAACCTGGTGTCGAGAATGTAGTCGGCCTGGATTTCACTCAGACCAAATTTACTAATCAGTTCCCGTTTAGGCTGTTCCTCTTCGCGGACGATGCGGATCACTTCATCCAAATTCAGGAAAGCAACCAGCAACCCTTCCAACAGGTGCAAACGGTTATTGATCTTGTCGAGCCGGTACTGCAAGCGTCGACGCACAGTGATCATGCGGAACTTCAACCATTCGGTCAGGATGGTGCGCAAGTTTTTAACGGCCGGCTTGCCGTCAATACCTATCACATTGAGATTGACCCTGTGGCTTTTTTCCAGATCAGTTGTGGAAAACAAATGAGACATCAGGGCTTCAGTATCAACCCGGTTTGAGCGCGGAATAATAATCAGACGCGTCGGGTTTTCGTGATCCGATTCGTCGCGCAGGTCCGTTACCATGGGCAATTTTTTATTGTTCATCTGGTCGGCAATTTGCTCGAGAACCCGCGAACCGGAAACCTGGTACGGCAGTGCGGTAACTACGATCTCGCCGTCTTCCAGCGCCCACTCCGCACGCTGACGGACCATACCCCTGCCCGTCTCATACATCTGCGCCAGATCATCTCTGGAGGTAATAATGGGCGCGCCCGTAGGATAATCCGGGCCTTTGACATGTTCCAGAAGCTGCGCCATTTCCGCTTTTGGCTCTTCCAACAACCGTACGCACGCAGCAGCAATTTCACGCATATTGTGTGGTGGCACATCCGTGGCCATGCCTACCGCAATACCTGTAGTGCCATTGAGAAGTAAATTGGGCAATTGCGCAGGCAACACCAAGGGCTCTTCCATGGTGCCGTCAAAATTTGGCCCCCAGTCAACCGTACCTTGTCCCAGCTCCTCCAGCAGCAGGTTGGAATAGGGCATTAGCCGCGATTCGGTATACCGCATGGCAGCAAAAGATTTGGGCTCATCGGATGAGCCCCAATTGCCCTGACCGTCGATCAGGGTATAGCGATAGCTGAAGGTTTGAGCCATCAATACCATGGCCTCATAGGCGGCACTGTCACCATGCGGATGAAATTTACCTATGACATCACCAACTGTGCGTGCCGATTTCTTGAACTTGGCTCCAGCCTTGAGACCCAGCTCGCTCATGGCATAAACAATGCGCCTTTGTACCGGCTTTAACCCATCACCTATATGGGGCAAGGCGCGGTCGAGAATAACGTACATGGAATAATCGAGATAAGCTTTCTCGGCGTATTCCCGTAACGACTGAATCTCGCCTTCGGCGGGCATGGGTTCCGGGGTTTGGATTTCGTCAGTCACTTTTCTATCCTAAATAATCGCTTGCCAGAGCCTGGTTAGATACTGGCCAAATTGCCTTTTTGTTCGAGCCAGCTTTTACGGTCGGAGGCGCGTTTCTTGGCCAACAACATGTCCAGCATCTGATCGGCATCACCCTTGTCAATGCTGAGCTGAACCAACCGGCGGGTATCTGGCGCCATAGTGGTTTCACGCAATTGCAAGGGGTTCATTTCACCCAGACCTTTAAATCGCTGAACATTTACTTTGCCCTTTTTCTTTTCAGCCGCAATACGCTCCAACACACCGGACTTCTCATGGTCGTCCAAGGCGTAATACACATCGTTGCCAACATCTATGCGATACAGCGGCGGCATGGCGACAAACACGTGACCGGCACTGACCAGACTGCGGAAATGCCGAACAAAAAGGGCGCAGAGCAAGGTCGCAATATGCAGGCCGTCCGAGTCGGCATCAGCCAAAATACAAACCTTGCTGTAGCGTAACTGACTGAGATCGTCAGAGCCTGGATCCAACCCCAGAGCCACGGAAATGTTGTGTACCTCTGCAGAGGCCATCACATCATCCGAGGCCACTTCCCAGGTATTGAGAATTTTCCCGCGCAGGGGCAATACCGCCTGAAACTCCCGCTCACGTGCCTGCTTGGCAGAACCCCCAGCCGAATCACCCTCAACCAGAAACAGCTCCGTGCGTGCCGGATCATCACTGCTGCAATCAGCCAGCTTGCCGGGCAGTGCCGGACCAGCAGTAATTTTTTTACGCACCACCTTTTTCGCCGCACGAGTACGCCGCTGGGCGTTGGCCAATACCATCTCCGCCAACTGATCGGCGACATCGGTATGCTGGTTCATCCACAGACTCAGCGCGTCTTTGACTATCCCGCTGATAAATACCGCAGCTTCTCGCGATGAGAGCCTCTCTTTGGTCTGACCGGAGAACTGTGGTTCAAGCATTTTAAAGGACAGAACATAACAGCACTGCTGCCAGACATCTTCCGCCGAAAGCTTCAAACCCTTGGGCACCATGGCTCTGAACTCACAGTACTCTCGAACGGCCTCCAGCAAACCGGTGCGCAAGCCATTGACATGGGTACCGCCACCGGAGGTTGGAATAAGGTTTACATAGCTTTCAGCAATTGATTCTCCACCCTCGGGCAACCATTGCAGAGCCCATTCGACTCCCTCGGTTGCTCCGCTACTGGAGCCCATAAAAGCGGTTTCGGGCAATCGGGGAAGCCCGTCGGTACGCTCTTCCAGATAGGCTTTTAAACCATCCTCGTAGAGCCACTCGTCTTTTTCACCCTTGATCTGATTATCAAAGCTAACCTTGAGACCAGAACATAAAATGGCCTTGGCGCGAAGTAAATGACGAAGCTCACCGCTGGGAAAGGTCGCTGTATCAAAGTACTTTGCATCCGGCTTGAAGTGGATTTTGGTGCCGGTGTTTCTCTGTCCACAGCTGTCCACCACCTCAAGTTCGGTAGTTTTTTCACCCTGGGCAAAC
>JBFHKI010000047.1:0-10870 GCA_041595415.1 Pseudomonadales bacterium
CCCACCAATTTGTATTGGGGTCCGGACTTGCTCCCAGGTGAACAGGCCGCTGCTGAAGATGGTAACCGTACCTTTGTTAACAACGGCGATCAGAAGATGCAAGGTATTGAACTTGAGGGTAACTACCTGATAAACAATAACTTCAGCCTTCGCGGTACTTTGGGTTATCTGGATGCCGAATACACAGATTACTGTGACATTGAATTGGTCGATGGTCTTGGTCAGCATGCAGTGGATACCGGACGTGCCACTTACGATGATTCAGGGGCATACCCCTGTTATGTTGTGGATGGTCAGACAGCACGAAATCAGCCGAAAGTAACCGGCTCTTTGAGCCCAAGCTATAACACAGACTTGGATAATGGCCTGCGTTTTAACGCCCGTGCCGATGTGCGTTTTGAGTCTGGTCAATATCTTGATTCTGCCAACATAGCCAAAACCGAGGGCTTTGCGACGGTCAATGCATCCTTTGGTCTGAGTGCAGATAACTGGGGAGCGACGCTCTATATCAACAACCTGACAGATGACGATACGCCGTTCTCATATGGTACAGGTGAAGATTTGAGCATTGATCCTACCAGTGCTGGAAGCTTGGCAATCCTGAATGCCGGTGGCGATCTGCAGGATAACTTTCAAATTACTCCTCGCGCTCCGCGCACTATCGGATTGCGTTTGAACTACAACTTCTAAGATAAATTCAGGGTGCTTCACCCTGTTTAAACCTCCCTCGGCTGGTGCCTTGGGAGGTTTTTTTATGCCTTGGATATATTGTGAGTTATGATTTAAAAAGTTATCCGATAGGCGGAGCCGGAGATGGAGCCGGAGATGGAGCCGGAGATGGAGCCGGAGATGGAGCCGGAGATGGAGATGGAGATGGAGATGGAGGCAGAGGCAGTTCCAGGTTCGCTGGTGATAAGTAAGGGGAGAAGGGGCGGTAGCTAGAAAAAAATGAGCCACAAGGGCTCACATGTACGGGTTGAATCAGGTTAACGCGGTGGTCTGCCTCCCATAGCCGGCCCGTTTGGAGGAACACAGGGGTTTGCCCCTTCGGTTGTAGGGTCGCAGACATAAACTCTGTCCAGAAATCGTTCCCATTCAGCTATATCAGAATTACCGGGTTTGTATTTCCAGATTTTGTTTACGACATAGAGTTGATCATTGCCAACGATGCTTTTTGTCAAAGTAACAACAGTGTCTTCACCAACAACGCAGGTTTCGATCCACTGGGCAAAGGAATAACCGTTTTCTTGTCCATCTTTGGTAAGGTCAACCAAGTGTTCCGGGCAATTGGCTCCCTGAGTTCGGAATTCGTAAACCTGTAATGCCGAAGTTACACCCAGAGTGGAGAGAAATTGTTCGGACTGAAGAGCTTCTTTCCAGCCAGAGGGATCTTGGCCTGTTGGAAACATAAAGGTTTCTACTTTGGCTTCTGTCGTACGGTGATATGGATACCACTTCGAAGGAACCTGGATAATCAAGGTTTCCTTGTCGACATCCGGAACCGGTGCAGGGGGCGCCCCCATGCCACCCGGTTGCGCCGCGGCAAAATGTATACACAAAAGAAACCCGAGTGAAATAAATCGGTGCATCGTTACCCCCTCCAATTTTTTATATTTTTTTATATGTATTGGTATTAATTAATGTGACCTATTTTGCATTAACCGTTGTAGAAGTGATAGTGGTTAATGCTTTGGTCGTTTTTATTGAGGTCTTCCGCCTTCTGGGGGCGCAGGAATAACCTCCATCAGTTGTTCTTCAGTAATTCCCAGCTTTTCGGCTGCTTCGGCAAAATTGGGTGGAGGGCCACCAAGAGCATCTATCAGCTCGTCTTCGGTCACGCCAAGTGATTCGGCTGCCGATGAAAAATCCGGGCCTGCACCCATACCACCAGGTGGTTGTGCGCTAACAAGACCACTCAGTGACAGAAAACCTGTGCTGACAAGAATGGCAAGAAGAAATTTTAATTTTGGTTGCATGACAAATCCCAAGAATCATATTGGGCTGGAGTATGTCAAAGTTTCAAATTGAAAGCTTAATCAAGGGTTATATTGCACATTTATTCCTCTTTTTATTCAGAGTGTTAGGTCATATTTTATCAAATCCGGGCCGTCGCCTGGAGCAGGATAGGGAATGCAAATATGCGAACATGTCAGCTTCCCAAGTTACCACTTGGTGGGGTTCTTGAAATAGACGTGGTCTTTCTGTGGTTTAGTCTATAAAGTAGTTGATGGGGGATTTGAGAGCGAATAGAAAATTCGCCGCAGGTTCTTCGTGGGGGATACATACCAAAAACGGGGGATTAGGCTTCTGTTACGTGTGCTTTCGCTCCATAAAATCTATTCCTACTTCGAAATGGTGAATTCGAATCTAGGACGCAACACTAATTCACCATCTATTTAGAGAAAGTAATATGAGTAAAGGTACAGTTAAGTGGTTCAATGCGGAAAAAGGTTATGGTTTTATTACTCCGGAAGACGGTGGAAAAGACCTTTTCGTACACCATACTGAAATTCAAAGCGGTGGTGGCTATGCAACACTGAATGATGGTCAAGCAGTTGAATTTGAAGTGGGCGAAGGCCAAAAAGGGCCTTGTGCCAACAACGTCATTCCTGGTTAATGTCGTCATCGCCAGGTCATAATGACTTGCGAAAAAAAGGCCGCATTTGCGGCCTTTTTTGATTCTGTGTCTTTTTAGTGTTGCGCCTTTGCCAGATCGATACCTTCGATATAGAGCAAAAGCTCAACCAGGTGCGTTGGGCCAAAACTCTCATATCCAAACTCACGCATATCAAGAACAGTTGAGCCCTCAAAACCTATTCGGTATCCACCCCAGGGGTCATTACCTGCTCCTACAAGAGTGGACTCAATAGCAATTTCCTGAGTAATTCCGTGTAGGCTGAAATTTCCACGAACCTTTATATTGCCGTGGCCCTTGTCAATAACTGATGTGCTGACAAATTTTGCATAGGGGAATTCGCTGGCATTGAGGTAGTTTTCTCCAAGAATGTGTTGATCACGAATCTCGTGACCGCTGTCCAGACTGGTTACATCTACGTCTACACTGATTGAAGCTGCTTCGATATTGTCCGGGTCAAAAGTGAAAGTGCCTTCAAAGTCTTTAAATTCACCCGTAAGCCAACTGATTCCCAAATGTTTAAATTTGAAATTAATGGAAGCATGAGCTCCTTCTGTATCTATTACGTAATCTGCGGCAGAGGCTGTTGAAAGCATTCCCGAGAATATCGTAATGGCAAGAATTAAGTTCTTTAGCGGTTTCATAAATTCCTCGATCTGGGAGTTCAGCTACTTCATTGTAGGCAGAAGTGCTGGCCAGTCCGTCTGTAGACCCTAAATGGCCTGTGGTCATTGGATAGTAGCGTAACGATAGCAAATACCAGGTTTCGCGCCACAGTGACCTTGTATAGAAATATTAATAAATACGTAGCTTATGTGTTCTTTTTGCGCATGGCGTCTATCGACAAAAGGTAATCCTGTTCGCGAAGTGACCAGAGTGCCCAGCAGGCCGCGAGCATGGGGAATGCGGCAAAAAAGAGCAGATTTTGAGCCGTCCAGGGATCGAAATAGCGTTCATAGGTGCTCAGAGTGGATACCAGGTGCATAACAAAAATAAGCAGGTAAGAATATTTTTTAAGAGTGCCGGTGAGGAAAGCCATTACCACTAGTAATTGCAAACTGCCTATCAGATAGGAGGCCATGACGCTTAGTGATGGAATCATGTAGAAGGCTGCAAAAACTCTTGCTGCGTGATCCGGGTTCATCAGTTTGTCGATGGTCCACATAAGGAAGACGATGCCAACGCCGAAACGCATGTAAAGCAGGGCCAAAGCCAGTTTTGAATTTGTATTGGATTCTATGCTCATCGTTTCCTCTTGGGTGTTTTGGTTCAGGCTGTGGTTATGTATTTGAGAATTTCGACAATTTGATTAGGCTCTGTTGCCCAAGCCATTGCTGCGGCATCCACTTCTTTAAGGGGGTGGACAATGTCTTCGTCGTGCAAGGTGATATAGGGTTTGTGCAGAGCAGAGCAGTAACCGGCATCAAATGCGGCATTCCACTGTTTGTATTGGGAGCCAAAGCGGATAATGGCGATATCGCACATTTCGATATGACTTTGAGTACGTATCTTGTTTATTTTTGCCGATTTATGGTCTCGCCAGAAATTGTTGGGCTCGGAGCCGAGTAGATCGCCTGCGGCATCGCTTGCGCTGTGATCTGTAACCGCCGAACTAAAACTGACGGGCAGGTTCAGTGACGTGCAGCCATCAATGATTTGTTGTCTCCAGTCAGTGTGTATTTCTCCAGAGAGATAAATATTCCAATTCATAGGTGTCCCAATAGTTTGACAGAGTTTTTTGCGGACAAAATGCCGACTTTTGCAGGTTGGCTTTAAACAAGCTCGATATAGTCTGATTCTATCTTTATTTGTCTTTGTTTGTAGAGACCGCTGATAGCGCGTTTGAAATTTTTCTTGCTGACACGGAATTGTCGGAATATTTCCCCCGGGGCGCTTTTGTCTGATAGGTTCAGCCGGCCCCCATTCTCACGTAGCTGTTCCAGAATAGCTACGCTCAAAGCATCACGGGTTTCAGCGTCAAGTGTATTGATGCTCAAATCGATTCGGCCATCTTCGCGAATGGCTTTGATCCAGCCGCGTATCTTTTCACCAAAGGTTAGGGGTTGCGACAATTCCTGATGGTAGATAAGACCCAAATGCGTGCCGTTGATCACGGCCTTGTATCCCAATTCTGATTTTGCCGCTATCAACAAATCGACAGCTTGACCTTGCTGCATCCAGTGGTTGGCTTCCTCGTCGAGAAAATGGTGCAGTTGGGTGCTGCAGGCAACTCGGCCGGAGTGACTGTCCAAGTAAGCGTAAACCACGTAGCTCTTGCCAGCTCTTACCGGATAAGCTTGCTCTGAGTGTGGTAGAAGTAGGTCTTTGGCAAGACCCCAATCGAGGAAAGCACCGTACTGGCCAGTAGACAATACCTTGAGGAAGGCGCATTCACCAACGGCGACCTTGGCCTTGTCTGTGGTGGCGATCAGTCGGTCTTCGCTATCTAAATAGAGAAAAACCTCAACTTCGGACCCGGTCTGCCAGGTTGGGTGGGCCTGATTCGGTGGCAGGATGGCGTAATCGAAATGGCGACCGGCACAGCCCTGTGGATCGAGGTCTTGGCAGTCGAGACGCAGACCGGCAGCGCCTTGGTCGGCAACTTTAAGGCGGTTTAGCTTGCCGAGGCCGGGCTGGAGTGACATGGTCGAAAACCTTGGAAGTGAGAATAGAGGGGCGCGTAGTTTATCAAGTTTCGAATTGACCGGTACTTAGTAATACCAGTGTGCAGGCGCGTTCGGTTTTTATACCGGATTGTTGCAAGCAGGATTCAATTTCCGGGGATTCGGTCCCGGGGTTAAAAATAACTCGTCGGGGATGCAGCTTGATGATTTCATCTGCCAGTGGCGTCAGTTTGTCCGAGCCAAGGTACAGGGTCAGCGTGTCCAGAGGTGGCTGGATCTGGTTAATGCTGCTGAGCGTCGGAACCCCGAGAATCTCGGTATGAAAGGGCGTTAGGGGTATTACCTGATAGCCCGCCTGCATAAGGCGTTTTTGCGCTATATGGGCATAGCGGTCTTCTTTGGGGCTGGCGCCCAAAATGGCTACTTTCACTGGATCTGTCTGAATAATGCGCTGCCTTGCAACAGGCTGATTGCATGGGCCAGCTGTACATCACTGATGTCGGAAAGGGTTTCGCGCAGGCCCAATAGTTGTGGTCCGTCGTTCCCGTTGTCGAGGTGACCGTTGAGGCTGGCTTCACTCAGGGGGTTGTCATCTCTATCCCAGCGGATATTGCCATCGTCAATGCGAATATCCGGGTAGATCCCCTGGGCTTGTATTGATCGACCGGAGGGGGTGAAGTAACGGGCGATGGTGAGTTTGATGGCGCGGTGGTCATCCAGGCTTAGCACCTCTTGTACAGAGCCTTTGCCAAAGCTGATGTCGCCCAGAATCAGCGCCCGGTTGTGATCTTGAAGTGCGCCGGCGACAATCTCTGCCGCCGAGGCGGATCCACGATTGATCAGGATAACTAATGGAAGGTCGGCGGCAAGACTGCCCTCTGAGGCGTAGAAATTCCGGTTTGCCGATTCGATACGCCCTTTTGTTGAAACAATAATGCCCTGATCGAGAAAGATATCGGCAACCTCTACAGCCGAACGCAAAAGTCCTCCGGGATTGTTGCGTAAATCCAGAACCAGCCCATTGAGCAGGGGATTATTCTCGAGTAGGGCACTGAGGTCTTCGGCTACTTCTTTGCTGGTATCCTGCTGGAATTGAGATATTCGCAAATACCCAACGTCTTCTGCGACGACACGCGATTGAACACTGGCAACAGCGATGCGTTCCCGGGTGAGTTCTACCTCGATTAAATCGCGCTCGGAAAGGCGGTCAAGGGTAAGGGACAGCTTTTCGCCAGTCTCTCCATCCAGGCGTTGCAACGCCTGTCGAAAAGACAGTCCTTCGAGGGACTCGCCGTTCACTTTCAAAATGATATCTCCGGGCTCTATACCTGCCGCAGCTGCGGGGCTGTTGTCCAGAGGGGTTATGACGGTAACAAAATCACCCTCCATGGTCAGCTCAACCCCTATACCGGAAAATCGCCCTTGGGAAGCGTCTTCCAGCGCGTTGATTTTCTCGAGATCGAGGAATTCCGAGTGCGGATCAAGCTCAGAAAGCATTCCCCATATGGCCATTTCGAATAGTTCGGCATCGCTCAATTCTTCTACGTAAGCTTGACGCAGCTGTTCAAAAACTTTCACGAATAGGCGTAAGTCCTCAACCGCCATTTGACCTTCAGGTGCTTGTTCCGTCTGTTGGGCGCAAAGGGGCGTACAGAATGGAAGCAGGAGCGCGATTATCAATTTATAGACTTGTTTCATACTGGATATATTTATCTGTAGCTGTGGGATAGTCGGTGATCTATTTGCACCAGGCAACCGGATTGGTTGGCTCTCCATCCTTCCGAATCTCAAAATATAACCCTGGGTCCCGCTGTCCGCCACTATTACCTACCTGAGCAATCATCTGTTGGGGTTGGACCCAGTCTCCTGTCTCAACAAAGAGGGATTGATTGTGACCGTAAAGCGTAAGGTAGTCATCATCGTGATCGATAATGACTAGCAGGCCATAGCCTCGCAGGTAATCGGCAAATACTACCCGACCATTGTGTACCGAGCGCACCGGTTCGCCCATGTCCGCCTGGATTAGGATACCGTCCCAGCGGACACTGCCAGTCCGGATTCGCCCAAAGTTGGCTTGCAAGTTACCCGTAGAAGGCCAGGTACACTTGCCGCGTATATCGGCAAAGGGTAATTGCTGTGAGTCCACCGACATTTCCGCCATGGTAATACTGATATTGCGTACCAAGGATTCCAGTCTTTCCCGGTTGGCTTGATTGGCTTCGATTTCTTCCTGGGTGCTGGCAATAGAGTTCTCCAGCTGGGACAAAAGTCGCTCGCGTTCATTCAAACGATTCTGCAACGCCGCTCTGGCAGTGTTCAGGCTGGCCAATAATTGAGACTGATGTTTGATCTCTTCGTTGTGGGATATCTCGGCCTGCTTTAATTCTTCAGCGGTTCGTAAATAGTCTTCAATCTTGGCCTGCCGGCTTTCGACTAGACTTCCGTAGTAATAAAGCATACGTCCAAAAAGCGCTGGGTCTTCCTGGTTGAGGATAAGTTTGAGGGGCTCTTGGCCACCACTTCGGTAAATAGCAGCAATTTCTTCACGCAGTTGCGATTCCTGGAGTTGTCGCTCACGGTCGAGACGCTCTCTCTTTTCATCCAGGCTGGACAGGAGATCCTGGGATGCCGCTATAGATCTTTCGGTGTTAAATATTTCCCTGTGATTTTGCGCTAACAACAACTCTTGCTCCTGTAGTTGTTTGGCAACCTGATCGACCTGGCCGCGATAATTGTTCAGGTCGTTCTGCAAAGATTCGAGCTCTTTCTTCAGCCGGTCCAGTTCGGCGGCCGATTGGCACTGACCAACAAGGCTGAACAGAAGCAATGATAGGCAGAAGAAAAATCTAAACATGTAAGTGGGACTCAAAATTTGAAAGGAATCATGGCTATTCATGGAGCATCATTCAAGAAAAGATATTGTCTGTGTATACTTGCGCGCCCATAGAACCTCAGAGTAGCAAAGTGGATTTCTTTTCTTTTATTAGTGAGCAGTGGTTATTGGTCAGCGTTCTGCTGATTCTGATTTATTCCTTTGTTTGGCGGGAATCTACAAAGGGTGGAGCAAGTATCTCTTATCACCAGCTAACGAGAGCTGTGAATGAGGATAGCGCGTTGGTGGTTGACCTGCGGGATGAGAAAGAATTTAAAGCCGGTCATATTGCCGGGGCGATCAATATTCCCCATAGCAAAATGATGTCTCGAGTCGAGGAGCTTGAATCCAGTCGGGGCAAGCAGATCATTCTTGTTGACAAGTTTGGTCAACACACAGGTTCTGTTGGCAAACATTTGCAATCTATCGGACATACTGCCGCACGACTTAAAGGTGGTATGGCCGAATGGCAGAGCAATAATCTGCCTTTGGTAAAAAAATAGTAGTTAATTAGTTTTCGAATAGCCCTCGGGCGGTTTCACACAAGAGTCCAGAATAATGACAGACGAGACAAAAACTCCTGTAGATAGTGCAGCAAGCGATAATGCCAAGGCCCCGCAATTTGGCATTGAGAGAATCTACGTCAAAGATATTTCCCTCGAATCACCTCGTGGTCAGGAAGCCTTTAACAATTGGGCGCCTACCATTAATTTGGACATTAACACCAAGCAGACGACCTTGCAGCAAGGCGTGCATGAAGTGGTGTTGACTCTGACGATCAATGTTCGGGAAAAGGATTCAGAGGCGGTTTATTTCCTGATCGAGATTCAACAGGCCGGGCTTTTCCGGACAGCAAATATTCCCGATGCAGAATTGCGTCGTTTACTGGCAACCGTAGGGCCCTCAACTTTGTTCCCTTATGCTCGCGAAACCGTGGACAGTCTGGCAACCAAGGCCGGTTTTCCGCCTCTGCGTTTATCGCCCATAAACTTTGAGGCTCTAATGCAGGCAGCCATTAAAAAACAGGGCAATGTCACAACCGCTACGGAAACTCTGCAATAAGAAGAAGCAATCTCGGGTTCGAAGCTAAGCCTTTACTCCTGCGGTAGCTTTTCCGCGTAGTCGGCCATTTTCAATTCTTTCAGCTTTCGGGTCAGGGTATTGCGTCCCCAGCCGAGTATCTCTGCCGCCTCGCGTTTACGTCCACCGGTGTATCCAAGCACGGTTTCTATCAGGGCGCGCTCAAAAATGGGTGTGGCGACCTTGAGTATGTTCTGCTCGCCGTTGACCAAAGCTTCACCCGCCCAGGTTTGCAGCAGTTGTTGCCAATCGCCTCGCGGTGCCGCGCTGGTGGTCACTTGGGTGTCTGATTTTTGCAGCTCGGGAGGTAAGTCTTCCAAGTGAATTTCTCGGCCCGGTGCCATGACGGTTAACCATCGACAGGTGTTCTCCAATTGCCGAACATTGCCGGGCCAGGGAAGTTGCTGTAGAAACTCGACGGCTTCCGGCAGCAGAGCTTTATATTCCATATTCAACTCTTGCGCTGAGCGTTGCAGGAAGTATTTGGCCAGTGCCGGGATATCACCGCTGCGTTGTCGCAGAGAAGGCAGGTGCACTCGAATTACATTGAGACGGTGAAACAAGTCTTCCCGAAATTTGTGTTCCTCTACCAGGGCTTCCAGGTCTTGATGAGTAGCGGTAATGATGCGGACATCAACCTTAACCGATGTGTGTCCGCCAACTCGGAAAAACTCGCCGTCAGCCAATACCCGCAGCAATCTGGTTTGTGCTTCAGCGGGCATGTCACCAATTTCATCCAGAAACAGAGTGCCACCATCAGCCTGTTCAAAACGTCCTTGACGTTTTGCTGCGGCGCCTGTGAAAGCGCCCTTTTCGTGGCCAAACAGTTCTGATTCGATAAGCTCATTCGGAATGGCGGCCATATTCAGGGCGACAAAGGGTTGTGCCTTTCTGGGGCTGTGCCTGTGCAGGGCACGGGCAACCAGCTCTTTACCCGTTCCGGATTCGCCATTGATCAAGACAGTTACGTTTGAGTTGGCCAGTCGGCCAATTGCACGGAATACCTCTTGCATCGCAGGGGCTTCGCCAATAATTTCCGGACTGTTGGCGAGTTCGATGCTTTCCTTGTCGGGTGAGTTTTCCTTGGAGCGTTCCAGTGCCCTGTGGGTGACACTGACCACCTCGTCGATATCAAAGGGTTTGGGTAAATATTCAAAAGCGCCGCCCTGATAAGCATCAACAGCGCTCTGCAGATCTGAATGGGCGGTCATAATAATGACCGGCAAACCAGGCACGGTTTCGGCAATCTGGCTCAGCAGGGCCATCCCATCCAAGCCTGGCATGCGGACATCGCTGATGATGACATCCGGTCGTTTGGTTTCCAGCCGGGCTAATACCATTTCGGCATTTTCAAAACTTTCAACCTGAAAAGGCTCTTTGGATAGCGCTTTTTCCAAAACCCAGCGAATAGATCGATCATCGTCGACAATCCAAACGCAATTTGTGTTACTCATTGGCCTAAAACCTCTTTAAATTGATCGGTGTCGGAACGGCAAGACTCAAATCTCATCGTTTTCTTGTTGGACTGGCAGAAAAATGGAGAACTCGGTTTTTCCCGGCTCGCTCTCGTATTCAATCATGCCTTTGTGGTTGTTTATGATGCTCTGCGCAATAGGCAGACCGAGGCCCGTGCCCGTATTGCGCCCCGTAATCATGGGG